>CALDFY010000199.1 GCA_937942115.1 uncultured Anaerolineae bacterium
ATGCGCGTTCTCCTGGTCTCTAAAGCCTGCGTCGTCGGCATCTACCAGCGGAAACTGGAGGAGATCGCGCGGTGGGGCGTGCAGTTGCGGGCCGTCGTCCCCCCGTACTGGAAGGACGAGCGCGGCATCCTCCCCCTGGAACGGGCCCACACCGAGGGCTACGAACTGGTCGTGGAGACGATGGCCCTTAACGGCCATTTCCACCTCCACTTCTACCCGCGCCTGGCCCGCCAGATTCGGTCGTTCCGCCCGGACATCGTCCACCTGGACGAGGAGCCGTACAATCTGGCGACGTTTCACGGGATGGTGCTGGCCCGGCGGGCCGGATGCCGCACTCTGTGGTTCAGTTGGCAGAATCTCCTGCGCCGCTACCCGCCCCCCTTCTCCCTTTTTGAGCGCTACTGCCTGCGCCGCGCGGACGCGGCGATCGTGGGCAGTCAGACCGCCGCGCAGGTCTGGCGGACCAAAGGGTACACCGGCCCGATGGCCATCATCCCCCAGTTCGGCGTGGACCCGGACTACTTCGCCCCCCCACCCCACCGGGAGGAGGGTCGGCCCTTCACCGTGGGCTTCGCCGGACGGCTGGTGGAGGAGAAGGGAGCCGACCTTCTGCTGGAGGCCGTCGCAGGGATGCCCGGGGTACGGGTGGAGATTCTGGGCAGTGGGCCAATGCGCCCCGTCCTGGAGAAACAGGCCGCCGCGCCGGCGCTGGCCGGACGGGTGGTCTTCCTGGGCACCCTCCCCTCCCCCCGGATGCCCGAATTCTACCACCGGCTGGACGTCCTGGTCCTCCCCTCCCGTTCCCGCCCGAACTGGATAGAACAATTCGGCCGGGTTCTGGTGGAGGCCATGGCCTGTGGGGTGCCGGTGGTCGGCTCCACCTGTGGCGAAATCCCCCACGTGGTCGGCGATGCAGGGCTTATCTTCCCGGAGGGCGACGCGGATGCCCTGCGGCAGTGCCTGGAGCGCCTGCGCGCCGACGCGTCCCTGCGGGCCGAGTTGGCCCGCCGGGGCCGGGAGCGGGTCCTGGCCCACTACACCCATGCCCGCATCGCCGCCCAGACGGTGGAGGTCTACCGGTCCCTAACGCGCCCGTAGCGCGAGATTCATCTTGCGATTCCCCTGCGGGCAGGGGCAAGCCCTGCCCCTCCGGCGGTTGCCCATCGCGGTGCCATCGTGCTGAACATCGGCCTCATTGCCCCTCTGCCCAGGCGTGTTATAATATGGATACCCCGCGAGGAGGTGGACCGTGGTCCTGACCCGAGAGGAAGTGGAGCACATTGCCGACCTGGCCCGGCTGGCCCTGACTGAAGAGGAGAAAGAGCGCTTCCGCCAGCAACTCTCGGCGGTACTGGAGTACGCCGCGCGCCTGCAGGAACTGGACACCGAAGCCATCCCGCCCACGGCGACCGTCCTGCCCCTGCGCAACGTCATGCGGCCCGACGAACCGCGCCCTCCGGCCCCCCGGGAGGACATCCTGGCCAACGCCCCGGAGGCGGAGGAGGCCTGCTTCAAGGTGCCGGCCATCTGGGAGTAGACCACTGACCACTGACGACTCACGACTGACGACGGGATATGCAAGTGCGTGACCCTCGCCTGAAGCATCTGCGGCCGGCCGAACGGCGGGCGGTGGCCCGTTTCCGCGAGGAACTGGAGCGGGCCCTGCCCGGCCGCGTCCAGCGCCTGATTCTCTACGGCTCCAAAGCCCGGGGCGACGCCCACACCGAATCGGACGTGGACCTGCTGGTGGTGGTAGACGCCCGCACGCCAGAAGTGGAGGAGACCATCCTGGACCTCACCGCGCGCCCCTGGGAAGAGGGGGTATACCTGGAAGTGCTGGAGATGACCCCGAGAGACCTGGCCGCCCAGTGTGCCCTGGGCACTCCCTTTATCCGCAATGTCGCCGAAGAGGGCATCCCGCTGAAAGGAGAGCCGGTGGTGGTGGGAGAAGGAAAGCCGGAAATGGTTGCCCAACAGTTTATCTCGTCTGCCCGGAGTCGCTTGCGCTCAGCAAGAGCCGTTCGGGACATCGGAGAATACAGTCATGCGATGTCGCTGGTTTACTACGCCTTTCTGGATGCGGCGGATGCGGCGCTGGCCGCGCGGGGCATCCGCACCCGCTCCCACGCCGGGACCGCCTCCCTCTTCGGCCAGCACTTCGTCCGCACCGGCGAAGTGGATAAAAAGTACGAGCGCTGGTTCCAGCGCGCGCTGAAATATCGGCTGGAGGCTGACTACGAGCGCCGCCGGGATTTCACCCTTGAACACGTAGAAGAGGCCATCGCCCAGGCGGAAGAGTTCATCGGGGTCGTAGAAACTCTGCTGGCGAAGGAGGACTGAGTGCACCTTTACGACCTGACCATCCACGAGGCCCGCGCGCTGCTGGACGCGGGGGAGATTTCCGCCGTGGAGTTGACCCAGGCGGTGATAGACCGCATCCTGGCCGTAGATAACGACGTCCGGGCCTACCTCACGCTGACGCCGGAGGTCGCGCTGGAGCAGGCCCGCGCCGCCGATGCAATGGTAGGGGCAGGGCTCGCCCCTGTCCCCTCTGCCCCCGCCCAGGGGCAACCGCAAGGGTGGCCCCTCCGGGGCATCCCCATCGCGGTCAAAGACATCATCTGCACCGCTGGCATCCCCACCACCTGCGGCTCCCGCATCCTGGAGGACTTCGTCCCGCCCTACGACGCCACCGTCGTCGCCCGCCTTAAGGCCGCCGGGGCCGTCATCCTGGGCAAGACCAACACCGACGAGTTCGCCATGGGCTCCTCCACCGAAAACTCCGCCTTCTTCCCCACCCACAACCCCTGGGACCTGGAGCGGGTCCCAGGCGGGTCCAGCGGGGGGAGCGCGGCCGCCGTCGCCGCCGGGGAGTGCCTGGGTGCCCTGGGCACCGATACCGGTGGCTCCGTCCGCCAACCCGCCGCCCTCTGCGGCATCGTCGGCCTGAAGCCGACCTACGGGCGGGTGAGCCGCTACGGCCTCATCGCCTTCGCCTCATCGCTGGACCAGGTGGGCGTGCTGACCCGCGACGTCACCGACGCGGCCATCCTCCTGGGCGTCATCGCCGGGCACGACCCGCTGGATTCCACCTCGCTGGACGTCCCGGTCCCCGACTACACCGCCGCGCTGACCGGCGACATTCGCGGGATGCGCGTCGGCGTCCCCCGGGAGTACTTTATCCCCGGTATGCAGCCGGAGGTGGAGGCCGCCGTGCGCGCCGCCCTGGAGAAACTGGCCGACCTGGGGGCTGAGATCGTGGAGGTCAGCCTGCCCCACACCGACTACGCCCTGCCCGTCTACTACCTCATCGCCCCGGCAGAGGCCAGCGCCAATCTGGCCCGCTACGACGGCGTCCGCTACGGCCTGCGGATTGTCGGCGAGTCCCTGGAGGACACCTACAAGCAGACGCGCGGCCGGGGCTTCGGCCCGGAGGTCAAGCGGCGCATCATGCTGGGCACGTATGCCCTCAGCGCCGGATACTACGACGCCTACTACCTGAAAGCGCAGAAAGTCCGCACCCTCATCAAGGGGGATTTTGACCGCGCCTTTGAGCAGGTGGACGTCATCGTGGCCCCCACCAGTCCCACCACCGCCTTCCGCATCGGCGAAAAGACGGAGGACCCGCTCCAGATGTACCTCTCCGACATCTTCACCCTTTCTGTCAACCTGGCGGGCATCTGCGGGATCAACGTCCCCTGTGGCTTTGACGCGCAGGGGCTCCCCATCGGCCTGCAGATGATGGGGCCTGCGCTGGGGGAGATGACCATCCTGCGGGTCGCCTACGCCTACGAGCAGGCCACCGACTGGCACACCCGCCGCCCGCCGATTTGATTTCACCGTAGAGTACGCGAGAGGCACAGAGAATGACCAACGTGCCGGTCTACCACGACGAAGCAAAAATCCGCGTAGAGCACCTGAACTTCTACTACGGCGAGAAACTCGCCCTCTCCGACATCTCTATGGTCATCCCGGACCGGCAGATCACCGCCCTCATCGGCCCGTCGGGATGTGGCAAGTCCACCTTCCTGCGCTGTCTGAACCGGATGAACGACACCATCCCGCGCACGCGGGTGGAGGGGAAGGTGCTTCTGGACGGGGTGGACATCTACGCGCCGGGCACCGACGTGGTGGAATTGCGCCGACGGGTGGGTATGGTCTTCCAGCGGCCCAACCCGTTCCCCCAGTCCGTCTACGATAACGTTGCCTTCGGCCCCCGGGTCCTGGGCCTCCATCGCCACCGCAACCTGGATGAGATGGTGGAGCAGAGTCTGCGGGACGTTGGTCTATGGGATGAAGTCAAAGACCATCTCCGGGAGAATGCGCTGAACCTCTCCCTGGGCCAGCAGCAGCGCCTCTGCCTGGCGCGCGTGGTCGCCGTCCAGCCGGAGGTCATCCTGATGGACGAACCCTGTTCGGCGCTGGACCCCATCGCCACGCTGGAAATTGAGGAACTGATGCGCCGTCTGCGGGAGAACTACTGCATCGTCATCGTGACGCACAACATGCAGCAGGCGGCGCGGGTATCGGATTGGACCGGTTTCTTCTGGCTGGGGGAACTGGTGGAATTCGGCCCCACCGAGGTCATCTTCACCCGTCCGGCCCAAAAACTTACCGAGGACTACATCACCGGACGGGCGGGGTAGGGAGGGAACACGGAGGGAGGAAATATGCCCAGAGAGACCTTTGATCGGGAACTGCAGCGCCTGCAGGACGAACTGCTGGTCCTGGGGAGTATGGTGGAGAGGGCCATCGCCGAGTCGGTGGACGCGCTGAAGCGGCGGGATTTTGAGGCCTCCCGTCGGATTATTGCGCAGGACCGGGACATCAACGCCCAGCGATTTGCCATTGAATCGGACGCGCTGGTGCTGATTGCCACCCAGCAGCCGATGGCCAGTGACCTGCGCGCCCTGGCGGCGATACTGGACCTCTCCTCCGAACTGGAACGGATGGGGGACTATGCGAAGGGCATCGCCCGCATCAATCTGATGATCGGCGAACAGCCCCTGATAAAACCTCTGATTGACATCCCCCGGATGGCGGAAAAGGCGTGCAGTATGCTCCGTCGGGCCCTGGATGCTTTCGCCCGTCGGGACGTGGCGCTGGCCCGCGCCATTCCGGCCGAGGACGATGAGGTGGACGCCCTCTACAACCAGGTCTACCGGGAACTGGTGACCTACATCCTGGCGGACCCGAAGAACATAGACCAGGCCAATCATCTCCTGTGGGCCGCCCACAACCTGGAGCGCGCCGCGGACCGGGTGACCAACATTTGCGAGCGGGTCATCTTCACCGTCACCGGGGAACTGGGGGAACTGAACCGGGAAGGGGACGGTATAGAGGACCTGCCGGGGTAGGGGCGGCCGGGTCGCAGCCGGCCGCGGGATGTGGCGGCGGCGGCCGGGTCACGGCCGGCCGCGGGATGTGGTGGCGGCGGCCGGGTCGCAGCCGGCCGCGGGATGTGGCGGCGGCGGCCCGCAGGGCCGCCGCCGCCACATCCCACGGCCGGCCGCGACCCGGCCGCCGCCGCAACACCCCACGGCCGGCCGGGACCCGGCCGCCGCCGCCACATCTCGCGGCCGGCCGCGACCCGGCCGCCGCCGCCACATCCCGCAGCCGGCCGCGACCCGGCCGCCCCTACCCCGGCAGGTCCTCTATACCGTCCCCTTCCCGGTTCAGTTCCCCCAGTT
>CALDFY010000200.1 GCA_937942115.1 uncultured Anaerolineae bacterium
CCGCCGGCCTCAAAGCGGGGTTTCCAGCAGTAGAACCTGCTCTTCCCCACGTGGGCCTGGCGGCACGCTTCTTCCACGTCCTTCGTGGCTTCCCATACCTCAAAGAGAAGCCGGCGCTGCTGAGGGGTTGTACGACGAAAGTAGGTTCGTTTGGTGTTTATATTTGAATTATACCATTGGGATTTCAGATGTCAAATTCCAATTGGCTGTTGACCACTACAGAATTTTCAGACATGCTCTCACAGGAGGCATTATGGCCCCCGTCTGGACTCAAACCCTGGTCCGCATCCTGCTGATCCTGGCCCACCTGGCCGGGCTGGTCGTCGCTGTCCTCCTGCTGGTGCGCCGCAAGGGGACGGCCCCCGTTCTGGCGACGGTTGCGTTTGCGCTGATGGTTATTCTGGACGCAACGCTCATCGTAGAGACAACGCTTCTATTCCCCATCCTCTACCGGCGCGCCCCGCGCGCCTTTGCCTGGGTCGGAGGTGGCTTGAACTGCTGCTGGGGCCTCCTGGCGCTGGTCGCCTGGGGGTGCCTCATCGCCGCCCTCTGGCTGATGGGCCGGCCCGAAACGGAGCACGAAGTATGGGAGGAGACATCGCCCCCCTCCGGATGAGCGATTTTGAGTACCCCCTGCCGCCGGAACTGGTCGCCCAGGAGCCGGCGGAGCCCCGGGACGCGTCCCGGCTGATGGTTGTGGACCGCGCCACGGGGGCGATTTCCCACCACATCTTCCGGGACCTGCCGCAGTTTCTCCGCCCGGGGGACCTGCTGGTCCACAACGAGAGCCGGGTCATCCCGGCGCGCTTGTTCGCCCGCAAGCCGACCGGCGGACGGGTGGAGGTCCTCCTCCTGCGCGCCCGCTCGGAGACGGTCTGGGAGGTGCTGGTGCGGGGGCGGGCGGTGCGCGTCGGCGCGCGCCTGGAGGTGCTGGATGGCCCGGACGGCGCCCCGACGGGGGCCGGGGCGGAAGTTCTGGAGGAGGGGGAGCGGGGGCTGCGGGTGCTGGCCTTTGACCGCCCGGCGCTGGCGCTGGCTGAAACCGTCGGCCAGACCCCCCTCCCGCCGTACATCCACCGTCCCCTGGCGGACCCGGAGCGGTACCAGACCGTCTACGCCCGCACCCCCGGTTCGGCCGCCGCACCGACGGCGGGCCTCCACTTCACCCCCGAACTGCTCCTCCGTCTGCGGGAGATGGGGGTGGAGTCCGTTTTCGTCACCCTGCACGTGGGGCTGGATACCTTCCGGCCGGTGGAGGAGGAGCGGCCGGAGGAGCACCGGATTCACGCCGAGTTCTGCCGTCTCCCCCACGAGGCGGCGGAACGGATCAACCGGGCCAAAATGGAGGGGCGGCGAGTCATCGCCGTCGGCACCACGTCGGTGCGGGTCCTGGAGACGGCCGCTCGGGCGGCGGTGGGCGGCGCCGCCGACGCCGAATCCTGCCCCTGGCGGACGGTCATCCCCTACGAGGGTCTGACCGACCTCTTCATCTATCCGGGCTTCCGCTTCCGGGTAGTGGACGCACTGATTACCAACTTCCATCTGCCCCGGTCCACCCTGCTTCTGCTGGTGGCGGCCTTCTGCGGCAAGGAGTTGATGGACCGGGCCTACGCCGAGGCCATCCGTCTCCGCTACCGGTTCTACAGTTTCGGGGACGCGATGCTCATCCTGTAGGCCGCGATCTGGGCGACGATGGCGGCGAAGGCGGCGGGGTCCCGGCCCCGACGGGTGGCCCCCAGGCCGTCCACGTCGGGGCTGGCCAGCAGGGCCGCCGCATGTTCCGGTGTCACGCTGCCGCCGTAGATGATGCGGACCTGCCCGGCGACCTCCGGGCCGAACCGCTCCGCCAGCCAGCGACGGATGGACCGGCATCCAGCGGCGGCGTGGGCCGGGGGCACCGGCTCCGTCTGCCCGATGGCCCCCTCCGGCTCGTAGACGAAGACCATCCGGGCCACTGCCTCGGGGTCGCAACCCTCCAGCAGAACGACCAGCCGTCCGGGGTCAAAGGGCTCCCCGGCGGCCTCACCGAAGAGGAGAATGGGGCGCAGGCCGCCTTCCAGCGCGGCCCGGACTTTGCGGTTCACGGCCCCGTCGTCTTCCCGCAGGCGGCGGCGCACCTCCCAGTGGCCGACCATTACCCAGGTGGCGCCGGCGTCGGCCAGAAGTTCGGCGGAGATGGCGCCGGTATGGGCCAGACCGGGGCCGGGCCAGAGGTCCTGCCCGCCCACTGCGACCGGCGTCCCCTGGAGGGCATCGGCGACCGCCGCCAGCGCGGTGTACGGCGGGCAGATCACGACCTCTACGGTATCCAGATAGGGCCCGGCGCGGGCCAGGAACTCCCCCACGAAGGCCCGGCTCTGGGCAATCGTCATCGCCATTTTCCAGTTGGCCAGTGCGAAGGGCTTGCGGTTCATCGGTTCCTCCCGGAAGGGCGGGGTACGTCAGTCCCATTATCCTGCACCATCCGTTTCCCTGCAAGTCCCAGGAGCCAAGTGCCAGGCACTTCTAAAGTGCCTGGCACGCTCTGAAGAGCATGGGTACTGCATATCGTGTCATTGCGAGTACTCCATACGCAGGGGCGCATTCCGGCGGGTCAGAAACTGCAATGGCTTGCGGAGCGCAGGCCGCCAGGCCCGTAAGTGCGGGCTCACAGCCCAATGGTGTTGACATTGGGGATTTTGAAGAACACAGCATACTGAAGGAGGCCGCTTTTGCCCCCACCCTCCTTTATCCCCCCTCCCCCATCGCTGCGCTTGGGGGAGGGGGGAAGGGCTGACAAGTGCAGGTTTTTCGGGGAGCGGGGGATGCCCATTCCGGCCCTCACCCCATCCCTTACCCCTCCCTTCTCCCGCTCGTCTTTCGGCGGCAGAGGCCTCACCCCTCCCCCGACCCCTCCCCTCTCCCGAACGAAGTTCGGGAGAGGGGAGAGGAGAAAGAGGGGGATTTTTGGGCGGGCGGCTTTGCCGCCCGCC
>CALDFY010000201.1 GCA_937942115.1 uncultured Anaerolineae bacterium
GGGGGGTGGGGGCAAATGTTCGCACCATTGGGCGAAAAGCCCCTGGCTCAGATGCAAAGCCCCTTTCAGGGGCTTCCGGATAGCCCGTCAGGGCTTTGGTATCTGAGCCTGCCGCTTCAGCGGCGGGCGGAAGTGGGCATCAGCCATCAGGGTAGGTAGTTACGCGCTGGCGTTGAACATCCATTTTAGGGGCGGGCGGGGAGGAGGTTTGACGATGAGGATCAGTAACGGGGTAAAGACCGTCGCCGTGATACCGGCATACAACGAGGCACGGTTCATCGGCAGTGTGGTTCTCCAAACCCGGTCTCTGGTAGACGCGGTGATTGTGGTGGATGACGGTTCCGCCGATAACACGGCAGAGATTGCCCGCGCTGCCGGCGCCATCGTTCTTCGTCATAAGCAGAATCAGGGCAAAGGGAAGGCTCTACAGACAGGCTTGCGGGCGGCCCGTCACCTCTATCCCGAGGCGGTCGTCCTCCTGGATGGCGATGGTCAGCATCTGCCATCGGAAATCTCCGCCGTGCTGAGTCCGATTTTATCGGGGGAAGCCGATATGGTCGTGGGTTCGCGGTATCTGAACGGCCACTCGCAGGTCCCTCGCGCGCGCGTCTGGGGCCATAAGGTGTTTAACTTCCTGACTCATCGCGCCTCCGGCGTCTATTTGACCGATTCTCAGAACGGGTTTCGCGCCTTCTCGGCCCGTGTCTTGGATACCCTGAACTTCCACTCCAACGGCTTTTCCGTGGAATCGGAAATGCAATGGTTGGCCCAACAACATGGCTGGCGGGTCAAAGAGGTCCCGGTGACCGTTCTCTACACCGACAAACCGAAACGGCCTGCCTTCTTCCAGGGCCTGATCGTCCTGGATGGGATGCTTCGGTTTATCGGTCAGCATCGCCCCCTGCTCAGTTTCAGCCTGATAGGCCTGCTCCTGCTGATGACCGGGATGGGTTGGGGGTTCTGCGTGGTGGAAATCTATCGCCGAACCCAACTGCTGGCGGTCGGCTACGCCCTGCTCTGCGTGATGTTGACCATACTGGGCTCCCTCTGTATCTCCACGGGTTTCATTATCCACTCTCTGCGGGGGCTGATCCTGAGCTTGATCCGCAACACGGATTCAAAAGATATTGGTTAGGACGCAGGGAGAGATGAGCACGGAAGGGCGGGCGGCTTTGCGGCCCGCCCGAATCGTTCTCAAGATAGGGTATGCGGGCCAGTATCATCATTGTCAACCACAACGGACGGGCTCATCTGGAGCGCTCTCTCCCCTCGGTCCTCTCCACGTTGACCCCTGAGGATGAGGTGATTGTGGTGGACAACGGCTCTACCGACGGCAGCGCCGACTGGGTGTCGGAGGAATTCCCCGCGATCCGTCTGATCCGGTCGCAGGTGAACGGGGGGTTTGGATACGGCTGCAACCTGGGCGCACACCCCGCCCGGGGACGGTACCTGGTCTTCCTGAATCCCGATACAACGGTAGTGCCGGGCTGGCTGGACGCGCTTCTGGCCCCCCTCTCTGACCCCCAGGTTGCCCTGGTCACCCCCTGCATCCTCCAGATGGACCACCCGGCCCGCATCAATACCGCCGGGAATGAAGTCCATCCGACCGGTCTGGCCTTCTGCCGGGGCGCCGGAATGCCGCCGACGGCCTTCACCACTCCGGAAGACGTCGCCGCCATCTCCGGGGCGGCCTTCGGCGTCCGCCGGGACGTCTGGGATGTTCTGGGAGGAATGGACGAATCCTTTTTCCTCTATGTGGAAGATACCGACCTCTCCTGGCGGGCATGGCTGGCGGGATACCGCTGTCTCTATATACCGAATCCGGTGGTATATCACGATTATGCCCTTCGCTTTGGGGAGGGGAAATTTTTCTTCCAGGAGCGTAACCGGTATCTTCTCCTCCTGAAAAACTTGCGCTGGCGAACCCTGTTGCTCCTGGTTCCATCCCTTCTGCTGGCAGAGGTGGTGACCTGGGGATTCCTGCTGATGTACCATCCGCGCCGGTGGAGGGAAAAAGTGCGGGCCTATCTCTGGGTGTTCGGGAACCGGCGGGAGATTCTGGCGCACAGACGGGCCGTTCAGTCTCTCCGCCGCACCCGCGACCGGGACCTTTTCGCCCGTTGTACACCTTATCTGGCCTACGAGCAGACCGGGCACACGGGTGCGGCCCGCTGGGCCCATCGGTTCCTGGACCCCCTCTTCGGGCTGTTGTACCGGATCACTCTCTCCCTGGTCCGGTGGTGACGGGATGCGCATTGCCCACGTGACGGCCACCTTTCCGCCCTACTACGCCGGTACCGGCCTGGTCTGTTATCACCAGGCCGAAGGACTGGCCCGATTGGGCCATCAGGTCGCGGTCTTCACCGCCGCCGGTTCTTCCGACGAAGGATTCTCTCCGGAAGGAGTTCAGGTCCATCGTCTGCCCGCTCTCTTTCGCATCGGCAACGCCCCTTTCCTGCCGGGATTGCTGAACATGCGAGATATGGACGTCGTTCATCTGCATTATCCGTTCATCTTCGGCGCGGAGATGATCCGGGTGGTTTCCGCTCTCCGCCACGTCCCATACGTGCTGACCCATCACAATGACCTGATCGGTGATGGGGGACGGCGATACCTGTTTGACGCGTACACCGCTGTGGTTGCCCCGCTTGTGTTTCAGGGGGCGCGCAAATGGCTGGTCGTTTCCCTGGACCACGCGGCCTCGTGTCGCCTGGCGCCCCTCTTCCGCCGCCGCTGGGCCGACGTCGTGGAAATTCCCAACGGCGTGGACACGGACCTTTTTCGCCCGGATGTGGACGGGGGGCATGTGCGGCGCCGGTGGGGAATTCCGGAGCGGGCCCGCGTCCTTCTCTTTGTGGGCGCGCTGGACCGGGCGCATCACTTCAAGGGGGCCGGATACCTTCTGCGGGCCTTCGCCCGGCTGAGCGACGGAAATCTCTGGCTGATGCTGGTGGGCGATGGAGACCTGAGGCCGTCGCTGGAAGTTCTGGCGGAGAAACTGAAGGTTGCACCTCGGGTGCGCTTTGTAGGGGCAGTGCCCCATCGGGACCTGCCGCCGTTCTACGCTGCGTCGGACCTGGTCGTACTGCCCTCTTTTCCGCCGGAGTCCTTCGGCATGGTCCTGATAGAGGCGATGGCTTGCGGGCGCCCGGTCCTGGCCCACGACATCCCGGGAGTCCGGACCGTTGTCTGCAACGGGGAGGATGGCCTTCTGGCCCGACCGGGGGATATGGATGATCTGCTGGAGAAGATGCGGGCGCTTCTGGATGACCCCGGGCGGATGAGAACGATGGGCATCCGGGGGCGGGCGAAGGTGGAAGAACGGTACGCCTGGCCCCGGGTTGTCCTCCGTTTGCTGGAAGTTTATCAGGAGGTTGCACGGTGAGTCCTCCTTCGGGTCCCCTTCCGCCGGGTGTCCTGCCCGACCTTCTCCACCGGACTGCCTTCAACCTCTGCGCGGCGCTGGCGTATTCCTGGGGGGGCCCGGCCTGGATTGTTTCGGGAAACCCCCTCTACACTGCGGAACTGACCGGGCGGTTAGGAGACGGGGGGCGGAAGGGCAGGCGAAATGCCCGTCCGGTGCTGGTCTGGGCAGACCCCTGCCCGGAAGACTACCCGGAGATGACCCGCCGGCTGGAGATGCTCCCGCCGGGAGGGGCCGTACTGGTCCTGGCTGCCGGACGGCGGAGAGGGGTCACTTCCGCAGGGGAAAGGGGCCTCCTGCGCTTGGGGCAGGTTCTCCGGTGGCTTGCTGCGCGCGGGTTTGAGGAAACGGCCCGCTACGGTATCGGTGGACCGGAGTACCGTTTCTGGAGCCGTCTGGCGTACCTGGTGGAACGGCTGGGGCAGGCGGACCGGGCCGACCGGTTCCGCGCGCGCGCCCGGGCCGTGCTCCTGGTGGAGGGAAAGGCCGCGTCGGCGGCCATTCTCACTCTGGTCCTGACCGTCCGGAGGAGCGGATGAGGGGAAACTATCCGGAAGTAGACCTCTCCCGACAGGTTCTGGCCTTCGCGGCGCTCCGGCTGGAGGCCTGGCTGGAGACCATGCGCGGGCCCGATGGCTACGGCGGGCCGGTGGTGCACTGGTGGCAGGACAATCTCCTCTACACAGGCCCCGGGCTGGACTGGCGCTACGAGGGAATGATCCTGGGGTACCTGAAACTGTACCGGAACACGGGCGACGAGCGATGGCTGGGGAAGGCCCGCCGGGCCGGTGAGGACCTGCTCCGGGGACAACTCCCCTCCGGCAATTTCCGCCACTCCTGCTTTGAGGCCAATCCGGGAACCGGGGGTACCCCCCACGAGGCCGCCTGCGATGTCGCGTTGCTTCGCTTGGCCCACGTTCTGCGGGAGCATGGGGACCCCTGGTGGGAAACCCTGGCAGAGGCGGCCCGGCGCAACCTCTGGGGCTACATTCTCCCCGTCCTCTGGGATGAGGAGGCGCGGAGATTTCGGAACCTCCCCGCCGACCCGACCTTCGTCCCCAACAAGGCGGCGACCATCGCCGAAGCACTCCTGGCCTGGGCCGACCTGACCGGGGATAGGGACGTGGTGAACCGTTATGTCCTCCCGTCCCTGGACGCTATCGTAGCGGCCCAGGTACGGGCCCCGCACTCCCCGCTGGACGGAGCGATTGACCAGGGGATGCTCGGGTCAAAGGGCACCGGTCGCTATTTCCCGTTCTACATCGCCCGTTGTATCCCGGCCCTTCTCCGGGGGTACGAATGGACCGGAGAGGAGAGGTACCGGGATGCGGCCGGGCGGGCGATGGCTTTCATGATGCGCTTTCGGCTTCCCGATGGTTCGTTCCCTCAGGTCGTCTACCGGAATGGACAGGTGAACCGGTACCCCCAATGGGTTGCGGGGACGGGGGACGTTCTCCGGGCGATGGAATGGGCCCGCCGGTACGGAATGGACGTAAACCCGGAGCCGACCCAGTTATGGCTGGTCAGAGGGTTGCAACTCCACGGAGGGATCGCGACGGCTCACGGTTTCGGGGGCATAGAGACTCAGCGCCTTTCGGGTCGCCCCGATGTTCGGGACCGGTTATCGGTCTGCGGGTGGGCCGACAAGGCGTTCCGCTACCTGGCCGGTATGGTGCAGAGGGGCAATCATCTCCCCGCTGTTCAGTCGCCCCCGGAAGTGGAAATGGACTGCGTCTTTCGGGATGAGCGATGCCTCTATCGGGAGACGGCGACGATGCTGGAGATTCGCGGGGAGAGCGGATGGCGCTATCGCTGGGAGAAAGGGGCTCCCTGGGCAAGCCTCGTTCCTCGCAGCGGGCGAAAGTAACAGGATGTATCCAATTGGTACCGTACCGCAGGCCGCCGGGCCTGTAGCGCAGGCCGCCAGGCCTGTAACGCAGGCCGCCGGGCCTGTAGCGCAGGCCGCCGGGCCTGTAGCGCGGGCCGCCGGGCCTGTAGCGCGGGCCGCCGGGCCTGTAGCGCAGGCCGCCGGGCCTGTAGCGCAGGCCGCTGGGCCAGTAATGGGAAAGTCTGCGAAGTGAGGCTGCCGGTGTCTGTGGTTACTGGGTTGCGAGCCCTGTGGCTCTGGGGGGAATCCCATGCCGGATGGATTCTGGCCGTGGGGATTTGCCTGGCCGCGCTGTTCAACCTCTATCTGTGGTGGCGGTGGTTCCCGGCACCTGTTTCGTGTAGTCATAAGAACCCCCCCGTTTGTCCTGGCGGTTCTTCGTATAGCCATCAGGAAGAGAAGGAGCGGCCCTGTCCATCTGCGCGTCAGACCCTCCCCCGGGTCAGCATTCTGCTCCCGGCGTGGAACGAGGCGGAGTACATTCGGGATTGCCTGGAGGCCATACGCGGCCTGTGCTACCCGGACCTGGAACTGATCCTCTGCGCGGGGGGAACGGACGGGACACTGGACCTGGCCCGGCGCTTCGCGCCCCCCGGCGCAGTCGTCCTGGAACAGGGGCCCGGGGAGGGAAAACAGCGTGCCCTTCAGCGATGCCTGGAGCACGCGACCGGCTCCATCGTCTTCCTGACTGATGCCGATTGCCTGCTGGAGGACGAAACCTTTGAGCGGACTCTCTGGCCCATCCTGATGGGCGAGGAGGTGGTGACAACAGGGGCCCGCCGGCCCCTGGATGGGCAGAAATCCCACCCGCTGGCCGCGTTCCAGTGGTCGCATCACCTCTGGATGCAGGCGGCGGCGCCGATGTACGTGGATACGCTGGACGGCGTCAACGCGGCCGTCCGTCGGGATGTGCTGGAGAGGGTGGGGGGCTTCTCTGTGCCGGCCTCCATCGGCACCGATTATGCGCTCTCCCGGCAACTGGGGGACGCCGGATACCGCATTCGCTTTGTCCCCCAAAGCCGTATGCGGACGGCCTACTGCACTGGGGTAGGGGAGTACCTGCGCCAGCGCTCCCGCTGGTTCCGCAACCGCCTTCTCCACGGCCTCCGGTACCGGCGCTGGCGCGAGGTCGGTGGGCATCTCTGGGCCGCGCTGACTTCGTTGGGTATGCTGGCAATCCCGCTGATGGGCGGTCTGGGGAGCCGACTCCTCTGGGCGCTCTGGCTGGCCGCGCTGAGCCACCTGGTCTTCAGCCAGGCCCGTTTCACGGGGGCGGCATGGGTCCAGGGCGCGGCCCGTCTCTCCCACTGGTGGCAATATGGGCTGTTCCTTCCCTACATCGTTATCGGCTGGGCCGCGAACGTGCGGGGCCTGGTGGAGTCTCTGATCCCCGGGCGACGGTGGAGGTGGTGAGGCGGAAACCGTTCCCCTCGCGCGGGGTGCATTCCGGTGGGTCAGAAACTGCGATGGTTTGCGGAGCGCAGGCCGTCGGGCCCGTAAGGGCGGGCTCACAATGTTGAATTCTTGCGCCACAACTTTCTGGATAGCCCGGCGAAGCAACCGAAGCGGAGTGGAATCATGGACAATGTGGTCGGAATCCTCTCCCCGGCAAAGCATGAAACAAACATCCTGGCCCTGGCTCAGAAAATGGCCCAGGTGCTCACAGATGAGAAAACCGACCGCAACTCCGGTTTCTTATGGAGTGATGGCCACTTCGCCCTTGTATCTTGGCCAGGTGAAGTTGAGGACTCTGTGGCGATCTGGCTGAATCAAGAGACCCTGTTTTATTTCAACGGCTATGCCTATTTAAATGGACGGAGAGATGCCATCATTTACAGTCTTCCCCTGACGGTGATCACCGACACCGCTCGGGCTCTCTTGGATAACTATTACCGCTCCGGGGTGAAGGCGTTTGGGAATCTGAACGGGTCGTTCTTGTTGCTGTTTTACCACGTAGCGAGAAAGGAGTTGGTCATCGTCAGTGACCGTTTCGCCTCCCGTCCGC
Organism: uncultured Anaerolineae bacterium; assembly: GCA_937942115.1. Classification (GTDB taxonomy): domain Bacteria; phylum Chloroflexota; class Anaerolineae; order B4-G1; family DUEL01; genus SpSt-77. The sequence goes on from CALDFY010000201.1 coordinate 7,318, forward strand.
TGTTCTTCCACGAAGGAAATGGTCGCTTTATGTTTGCCAGTGACATCCGTGCGCTGTTACAGAACCCCGACATCGCTCGCAGACTGGATATGCGGTCTATTGTGGAGTTTCTCAGGTTTACAATGATCCTGGGAGACCGAACTCTCTATACGGACATCCAATGCCTGCGGCCTGCTACTGCTCTCATCATCAGCGATGGTGGAAAGCGATGTGAACCGTACTGGATGATGGAGTTTGACGAGAGTTGGGATCAGCCCGATCAGTATTACATTGAGCACCTGGCTCATAGTTTTCAGGAAACATTGAACAGATCCATTCCCAATGACGAAGGTATTGGCCTAATGCTGAGTGGCGGGTTGGATTCAAGAATGATAGCCGCTGCTCTTCGGTCCTCCGACAGGCAGGTCACCGCCGTTTCCTTCGGAGGATTTGAGAACGATGAAGTCAGGCTGGCTCGCCGGGTTGCCCAGGTGTGCGGTTTCCGATTCGCCTTTTTGAAACGAGAGCCGGAATATTATTTTGGAATCTTTCCCGGGGCGGTCCGTATCAGTAATGGCCTGTACGTGTTCTTTCACGCGCATATGTTAGGGGTGCACGACCAGGTTCGTGCGCAGGGGTTGCATACCCTCATCCACGGATGGGGCCTTGATGTACTGTTCAGTGGCAGCTACCTGCCGAAGCGGGTTGTCCACCATCTTCCGGGACGCCATTTTCTGCTCATTTGGCCTCGGCCGTTAAGAACCCACGAGGAAGTTGCCGATAGTTTTTACGGCAAACTGGCTCTGCCGATGGATGACCTGACAGCCAAACTGGTGGCAGAACCCTACCGAAAGATGTGGCGGGAATATCCAAAGCAAATCATCCTGGAAATGGCAAGGGTAGCGGCACAGCATGCGCAAGACCCTTATAACCAACATGATTTCATGATGCTGAGCAACTTCACGAAATTCCGCAGTTTCCTCTACCCTCTGAGCGTTCGGTGGGGGGTAAGAGAGCGGTGTCCCTTATTTAGTAACGACATCATAGACCTGTTTCTGGAGATGCCGCCCCGTCTGCGTTTTTGCTCCAGAGCATACGGCAAGGCCTTGGCGTTACTGAATGGGGCTCTGGCCAGGATGCCGTATTCCAGGACAGGAACCAGTGTGCTCTATCCGGAGGTGATACAGACCATATCCTATGCGCTGCAACCGGCGTGCCATTCATTGCGCTTGAGATGGCGCAGGGCTACGGGACAGCACCGGCAATATCCGGCCGAGACCTTTGATTCTTACCCCAACGTGCAAGTGCTGATGAGAACCGGCGAATTCCGCACATTTCTTCAAGACGGGCTGCTGGCGGACCGGCTCTGCGCCCTGGGTATCGTTGATGCCGATGTTGTAAAACAAATGGTGGAGAGGCACCTGGGCGGTATGGCGAATTACGGGGATTACCTGACCGCTCTGATGACGCTCAACTCCTGGCTCCGAGAGTGGGCATAGCCGCCATAAACCGTTTCGCCTCACCCCCGTTGATCCCCTCTCCTTTTGGCCCCACGGGGCGATGAAGCCCCCTCGGCCCTCGGGGCGAGGCCCGTCGGGCCGTGGCCCTGAGGCCTCGGGGCCGAAGGCTCGGCCATGCGCAAGCGGCTGCTGCGCTCGCAGTGACAACCTCTCCTTTCTCCCCCCCTCTCCCGAACTTCGTTCGGGAGAGGGGGGGCCATATGCGTTAACTTAGGGGGCTGCGCCAGTTGGGTCGCCGCCTCGGGCGCTGACTGAAGCCAGCCTCTTTGGGCCTTCGGCCGGGTCCCTTCGCTTCGTTCGCAACAAGGTCGGCCTTCGCCGACCTTCTGAGAAGGGCGTCAACGCAGGTTGACGCCCGACGCGAAGCGTAGGGGCAACCCTCGCGGTTGCCCCCAGGGGAGGCCGATTTCCCATCGGCGCCCGAGGCGGCGGGAAGCGGAGAGCCGAAGCCAGCCTTAAGTGAACGCTTATGGGGGTAAGGGGTGGGGTGAGCGCAGTATGAACCATCCCGTTCGGACGGCCTGAAAAGGCCGTCCCACTGATCCCCTTGCAGGAGGCAAATATGACCTGGGCCGATGAGGAGAAAATCACCGCCGGAGTCCGCACTATGCTGGAAGTCAACATGGGCTGGCGGCCCGGCGAGCAGCTGCTGGTGGTGACCGACGTCCCCCGGCCGGAGGACTGGGCCGGGATGCCCGTCCCCGCGCTGACGGAGATGCTGGAGCGGGCCGTCCTGGCGCGGCAGGTGGCGGAGATCGCGCGCCGGATACGGCCCGGAGCGGCGGTGGACTTCGTCGTCTACCTGGCCACCGGAAGCCACGGCGCGGAGCCCCCGGCGGACCTGGCCGCGCGCCTGCGGCAGGCCGACGTGGTCATCGCCCTGACGACCTACTCCCTCTCCCATACCGACGCGCGGGAAGCCGCGACGCAGGCCGGGGCGCGCCTGGCCAGCATGCCCGGCTTCCTGGCCGAAATGTTCTACCCGGATGGCCCGATGGCGGTGGACTACCGTCAGGTAGCGGCGGAGGCCGAGGCGATTGCCCGGCGGCTCACCGATGCCCGGGAGGCCCGGGTCCGCTCCCCCGCCGGCACCGACGTCCGTTTCTCCCTCGTCGGCCGCGCGGGGATGGCCGATACCGGTCTCTACGTCCAGAAAGGGGAATGGGGCAACCTCCCGGCGGGGGAGGCCTACATCGCCCCGGTGGAGGGGACGGCGGAAGGCGTGCTGGTCGTCCAGGCCGGATGGCACCCCGGCCTGACCGAGGAGATGCGCCTGGTGTTCCGCGCCGGGCAGGTGGTGGACGTCCTGGGGGGTGGCATGGTCGGGGAGGAACTCCGCCAATTCCTTCGCCCCGGCGACGACGCTCCCCTCTACGTCGCCCGCCGCAATCTGGCGGAACTGGGCGTGGGGACGAACCCCAACGCCCGCCGGCCGGATAACATCCTGGAGGCGGAAAAGATTCGGGGGACGGTCCACATCGCCATCGGCGACAACGCCCACATGGGCGGCACGGTGGCCGCCGATTTCCACGAGGACTTCGTCATCCCCCAGGCGGAACTGTGGCTGGATGGGGAGAGAGTTTGAGAAAAGAACATATTTTCTTTCAGCCGCTGGCGAAAAGGCCAAAC
>CALDFY010000202.1 GCA_937942115.1 uncultured Anaerolineae bacterium
AAATCGGCCTCCCCTGGGGGCAACCGCGAGGGTTGCCCCTACGCTTCGCGCCGGGCGTCAACCTGCGTTGACGCCCTTCTCAGGAGGTCGGCGAAGGCCGACCTTGTGGCGAACGAAGTGAAGGGACCCGGCCGAAGGCCCAAAGAGGCTGGCTTCAGTCAGTGCCCGAGGCGGCGACCCAACAAGTTAACGCATATGGGAGTGAGGGGTGGGGTGAGGGCCGGAATGGGCATCCCCCGCTCCCCGAAAAACCTACACTTGTCAGGGGGCCGGGGGAGGGGTGAGGCCAGCGCGCCGAAAAAGTGAGTGCCATTGGGCTTTTAGCCCCTGGCGTAGGTAGTTACAAAATCTGCGCCTTTCCGCGTTTATCCGCGTCCTGGAAACCATGAGAGGGAAACCCGACGCGCTCCTGCTGATCCTGGGCCTGGGGCTGGTGGTCCTGGGACAGGTCTACTTCCTGCGGCTCCCCCAGTACGTCTGGGACGGGGTCATTTTCTGCGCGCTGGGCGCGCTGCTGTGGGCGGTGGCCCTCCGGCGCGCGGAAGGGCATCAGGACGCTTCCCCTTCCCGGCCGGCCTGGTACCGGCGGTGGCTGGCGGACGCCGCTGCCCATCCCCTGCGGACGGCCATGCTGGGGCTCGGCGTCCTGCTGGTCCTCTGGGCCGGGATCGGCGCGCGTCGGGCCGACCCCGCCGCCGACTTCTCCCCCTACCTGCGGGCCTGGCTTCTGGGCCTCCTCCTCTACATCCTCGCCCTGGCCCCCCTGCGCCCTGTTCGTAGTCAGGCACGAAGCGTAGCGGAGTGCCGTTCTTTGGGTTTCGCCTCTTTGCTCCTGGCCGCCTTTCTGGCCCGCGCTGTCGCCCTGGATGCGATTCCCGCCAACTTCGGCGGCGACGAGGGAACTCAGGCCCTGGAGGCGCTGCGTCTGCTGGGCCCGCCGTTGCGCAACCCTTTCGCCACCGGCTGGTACAGTGTTCCCACCCTCTCCTTCCTGGTCGCCGGCCTCTGGATGAAACTGTTCGGGGCGACAGTCGCCGGAGTGCGGGCCCTCTCCGCCTTCGTGGGGACCGCGTCCGTCCTGGTGACCTGGCTCCTGGCCCGCCGTCTGGCCGGAGAATGGGTGGGGTGGGGGGCCGCCGCCCTGGTCGCCTTCGGCCACTACGGGCTCCACTTCAGCCGTCTGGCCTCCAACCAGATCGCCGATGCCCTTCTGGGCCCGCTGGCCCTCTACCTTCTCCTCCGGGGCCTGGACGGTGACCGTCACCTGAACCTGGCGCTGGCCGGAGTGGTGCTGGGCCTCTCCTGGTATGCCTACTTCGGCGCCCGCCTGATGACGGTTGTTGTGGGCCTCTATCTGGTCGGGCGCGCGCTGGGCGAAGGGGAGGGATTTCTGGCCCGGCACGGTCGGGGGCTGGCCGCACTGGCGGTGGGATTCGCGCTGGCCCTCTGGCCGCTGGCCCTCTACTACATCGCCCATCCGGCGGACTTCCTCTCCCGCTACAATCAGGTCAGCATCTTCGCCTCCGGCTGGCTGGCGCGGGAGATGTCGCTCACCGGCAAAAGTGCGGCCGCGCTGCTCCTTCAGCAGTTCTGGAAGTCCATCTCCGCCTTTAACCTCACGCCGGACCCCACCTTCTGGTACCGTCCGGGCATCCCCTTCCTGGATCCCGTCTCCGGTGTCTTTTTCGTTTTGGGATTGACGGCCGCTTTCCGGCGCGCCTGGCGGCCTGGCGGGGAGGTGCTGCTGCTCTGGTTCTGGGCGTTCATCCTCCTGGGCTGGACCCTGACCGAGAATCCGCCCTCCAGCCAGCGGGGGGTAGGGATTATCCCGGCCGTCTCCATCCTGACCGCGCTGGGCATCACGGAGACCCTCCAGGCCGTCCGCCGCCTGGTCAACCTCATTCCCGTTTCGCGTTTCACGTTTCCCGCTTCCGCCTTACTGCTGGCCCTGATTTCTCTCCTCAATCTCCACTTCTACTTCCAGGTTTACACGCCCCGCCGCATCTACGGCAACCCCACTGCCGAGGTCGCCGACGTCCTCTGCGACGCGCTGGAAGCCCGGGAGGAAGTCCCGCCGGTCTATTTTGACGGCGCGCCCTTTATGTACTGGGACTTCGGCGCCATCGCCTTCCGGCTGCGGGATGTAACGGGTCGGGACTTCTCGGTGGAGGAACTTCCGGAAGTGGACCCCTCCGGCGGGGCGCTCTTCATCGTCCTGGGGGAGAAAACGGCGGACCTGGACCTTCTACGGGACGCGCTCCCGAACGGTGTGGAGACCCCGTTCTACTCCGAAGTGGATGGGAGGTTGCTGTTTACAATGTACGAAATTCAAACTGACCGGCGTGGAGGGCCGCAGTGAATGGGGTGACTTCGCGAAAGCCCTCTCACCAGGGGACGTCCCTGTTCCTTCTGGCCATTCTGCTGGTGGGCTTGTCCCTTCGTCTGGTCGGGCTGGGTTGGGGGGAGGGACAGCCCATCCATCCGGACGAGGAGTTTCTGCGCCAGGTGACGGCGGCGGTCAGTCTCCCCAACCGTCTCTCCCTCTACCTGGATACGGCCAACTCCCCGCTGAATCCCTACAATCGGGGGTACGGGTTCTTTGTCTACGGCACGCTCCCCCTCTTCCTCACCCGTGCGGTGGGGGAGGCGCTGGACCGGGGATGTCGGGACGGGGTGGCGGTCTCCCTTCCGGCCCGGCTGCTGGCCCCGGTGCTGCTGGGACACTCGTCGGTCTGCTGGCCGGGGAGTTTCAGCGGAACCGGTGCCCGCCATCTGGGGCGGCTGCTGGCGGCTCTGCTGGATACCGGAAGCATCCTCTTCGTCTTCCTGGCCGGGCGGCGGCTCCGCTCCGACGGCCTGGGGTTGCTGGCGGCATCCCTCTACGCGCTGGCCGTCCTGCCTATCCAGCAATCCCACTTCTACACGGTGGACGCTTATGCCAACTTCTTCGTGGCGGTGACTCTTTATCTGGTCCTCACCCCTCCCCCTGCCCCCTCCCCTCTCCTGACCGAAGGTCAGGAGAGGGGAGGCGGCGGGGGAGGGGTGAGGATACTCCTGGCCGGCCTGACCACCGGGCTGGGCATGGCCTGCAAAATCAGCGTCTGGCCCCTGGGCCTGCTGGTGGGCCTGGCCGCCATGATTCGGGCCCTCCGCCCGCTCGTAGTTCAGCAAGAAGCGCAGCGGAGTGCTGTCCCGTTTGTAGTCAGGCACGAAGCGCAGCGGAGTGCTGTCCCGTTTGTAGTCAGGCACGAAGCGCAGCGGAGTGCTGTCCACTTATTGTTCCTGGTTCTCCTTGCCCTCCTGGGCGCCTTCCTGGCCTTCCGCCTGGCCCAACCCTACGCCTTCATGGGCCCCGGCTTCTTCGGCCTGCGCCTCAACCCCCAATGGCTCAAAAACATGGCCGAAGTGCGCAGCCTGATGTCCGGCGCAGTGGACACCTACCCCGGCCACCAGTGGACCAACCGGCTGCCGCTGGTCTTCCCCTGGGTCAACATGGTCTTCTGGGGGCTGGGCCTGCCCCTGGGACTGGCGGCCTGGGCCGGCTGGGGGTTGGCCGGTGCCCATTTGTTTCGCCGCGCGTTCGTAGTCAGGCACGAAGCGCCACGCGCCGAGGCGCAACGAAGTGCCGTCCTGGATGAACCCCTCCTCCTCCCCTGGCTCTGGGCTACCGGCTACTTCCTCTACCAGGGCACCCAGTGGGTCAAGTCCGTCCGCTACCTCCTCCCCGTCTATCCGGCCTTTGTGCTGCTGGCGGCCTGGCTTCTGGTCCGCCTGGGGGCTGGGGATACAAAGCGGCGCGCCCTGCGCCCTGTGACCCGCTCCCTGCTCCTTGCGACCCTGCTCCTTGCGACCTTTTCCTGGGCCCTCGCCTTCACCTCCGTCTACCGGCGACCCCACACCCGCATCGCGGCCTCCCGCTGGATTTTCCAGAACGTCCCCACCGGCTCCGTCCTGGCTACCGAACACTGGGATTGGGCGCCTCCGCTGCGGGTGGATGGCAAAGACCCCTTCGGCGGGATGTACCGGGGCCTTTCCACCAGTTCCGACGGCACCCTCCAACTCTACCACGACGATACGCCCCAGAAACGGGAGGCGCTACTGAACTGGCTGGATGAGGCGGACTACATTATCATCGGCTCCAACCGGCTCTATGCCTCCATTGTCCGGCTGCCGACCCGCTATCCGCTGACCATTGCCTACTACCGCGCCCTGTTCAGCGGCCAATTGGGTTTTGAACTGGTGGCGGATTTCACCTCCTACCCGGCCCTGGGCCCCTTCCAGTTTCCGGATACGGAGGAACCGTTCCCTGTCCCGGAGGCCCTGTACCGGTACCGGGCGGCCCCTGTTTCGGTGCCGATGCCCCCGGCGGAGGAGGCCTTCAGCGTCTACGACCACCCCCGCGTCCTCATCTTCCGCAAGACGGCCGCCTACTCCCGGCAGCGGGCGGAGGCGTTGCTGCCGGCCTCCCTGCTGGATCATGTCGTCTGGGTGACCCCGAAGCAGGAGACCCTGCGGACGTGGCAGCGGATTCTCCCCTTTGGCCCGTTTGTAGTGAGGCACGAAGCGCAGCGGAGTGCCGTTCTGGACCCCCAGACCTGGGCCCAGCAGCGGGCGGGCGGGACGTGGTCGGCGATGTTTGACCGGAGGAGTCCGCTCAACCGCTCGTCTTTCCTGGCGGCCGTCGTCTGGTACCTGGCGGCGGGGGGGCTGGGGGGGCTGGCTTTCCCCCTCCTCTGGCGGGCCCTCCCCGCTCTGACCGACCGGGGCTACGGCATCGCCCGCGCGGTCGGCCTGTTGGTGGTCTCCTACCTGACCTGGCTGGCGGCCAGCCTGCGGATTCTGCCCAACACGCGCGGCACCATCGCGCTGAGTGTTTTCCTGCTGGCGGTGGCGGGGGGCCTGGCCCTCCGGGGGCGCTGGGGCGAGTTCCGGGACTTCCTGCGCCGGTCCCGGACGTTGCTCCTGGTCTACGAGGGCCTCTTTCTGGCCCTCTACGCCCTCTGGGCCTGGGTGCGGGCGCAGAATCCCGACCTCTGGCATCCGGTCGTCGGGGGCGAGAAGCCGATGGACTTCGCTTATCTGAACGCCGTCATCAAATCCACCTGGTTCCCGCCCTACAACCCCTGGTTCGCCGGGGGCTATATCAACTACTACTATTTCGGCTTCGTCCTGGTGGGGACGCTGGCGAAACTGACGGGCATTATGCCCTCCATCGCCTACAACCTGGCGCTGGCCCTGTTCTACGCGCTGACCGGGGTTGCCGCCTTCTCCGTCGCCTTCAACCTGATCGCTCGTAGTAAGCCACGCAGCGATAGCGGAGCGGTATCCCCGCTCGTAGTAAGCCACGCAGCGACAGCGGAGTGGCGTCCCGCTCGTAGTAAGCCACGCAGCGGAGTGGCATCCGCGCGCCCCTACATCGCCGGCTTTCTGGCCGTCCTGTTCCTCCTGGTACTGGGAAACCTGGGGGAGGCGCGGCTTCTCTACGACAGTTTCCGGCTGGTCGCAGGCGAGGCCCCCTTCCGGAGCACCATTCCGGGCCTGGAGTCGCTGGTCCAGGCGCTACGGGGCTTCGGGATGGTCCTGGGCGGTGCCCGTCTGCCCCTCCGTCCCGAAACCCCCTACTGGTATCCCACCCGGATGATCCCGCCGGATACGGGTGGGGTGGGGCCGATTACCGAGTTCCCGGCGTTCACCTTCCTCTACGCCGACCTGCACGCGCACCTCCTGGCCCTGCCGTACACCCTCTGCGCGCTGTTGGTGATGGTGGAGTGGGGGCTGGCTTCCTCACCTCTCCCCCTGACCCCCTCCCCTCTCCTGACCGGAGGTCAGGAGAGGGGAGGGGGTGCCGCCGCAGGCGGCGGGGGAGGGGTGAGGCTCCTCCTGGCCGCGCTGGTCATCGGCGCGCTCCGGGCGACCAACACCTGGGACTACCCCACCTACCTCCTGCTGGCGATGGCGGTGCTATTTGTTTGGAGTCAGGCACGAAGCGAAGCGGAGTGCCGTATCGGTGAGCCACGAAGCGAAGCGGAGTGCCGTATCGGTGAGCCACGAAGCGAAGCAAAGGGGCGGTTCGGGCGCGCCCTTTTCTACCCCCTCCTCCTGGCCGGTCTGACGGTGGTGCTTTTCCTCCCGTACATCCGCGCCTACGTCGCCCCGTACAGCCGGATGCGCCTCTGGACGGATGCCCGTACGCCGCTGGACATCTACCTCCTGCTGCTGGGCCAGTTCCTCTTCCCCCTGGGCACCCTTCTGGTGGTGGAGGCGTGGCGGGTGCTTGCGGGCCGACGGCTCTCGCTGTTTCTTCTCGGATTCGGGGGAGCGGTGGCCTGTGGGCTGGTCGTCGCCGGCCTGGGAGTGCCGGTGGCGGCGGTCGCCCTGCCGATGGGGGTCCTGGCCGTTGTCCTGGCCTTCCGGCTCCCCGCGCACCGTGCCCTGCCCCTGTTCTGGGTGGCGGTCGCTCTGGCGCTAACCCTGGGCGTAGAAGTCCTGGTTCTGGAGGGGGACATCGGGCGGATGAACACCGTCTTCAAGTTCTACTTCCAGGCCTGGACCCTGCTCTCGGTGAGCGCGGCGGCCGCGCTGGTGGAGTTGGCCGGAGTCAGCGACACCTGGCCCCCGGATGTCCGGCGCCTCTGGTGGGGGGGGATGGCGGCGATGGTCTTCGCGATGGCCCTCTTTCCGGTGATGAGCATCCCGTCCAAGGTGGGAGACCGGTTCACCCATGCCACCGGCCCCACCCTGGACGGCATGGCCTACATCCGCTACAGTCGCACCGGGGATGTGCGGGGAGAGGTAGACCTGGGGCCGGACTACGGGGGGATTCTCTGGCTGCTGGATCATGTTCGGGGTTCGCCGGTCGTGCTGGAGGGGTTGGGGGAACGGGAGTATCTCTGGCAGAACCGCGTTTCTATCTACACCGGCCTGCCCGCCGTCGTCGGCTGGCGCTGGCATGAGGTGCAACAGGGGATGGGGGAGGAGGTGGACCGTCGCCACGGGGCCGTCCGGGAGTGCTACAACACCCCCGACCCTGACCGGGCGCTGGCGATCCTGCGCCAGTACGGTGTCCGCTACGTCTACGTGGGCCCCTACGAACGCCTCTACTATGCCCCGGTTGGGCTGGCCAAGTTTGACGAGATGGTTGCCCGGGGGCTTCTGCATCTGGTGTATGACCGGGAGGGGGTGCGAATTTATGAGGTGGTGGGGGCGGAGTGAGGGGACGAGTTGACTTGCATAAATAGAAATTTGCAGTAAACTATAGATGTACCGGCCACCTCAATCCGGAGGTCGTCTGATGAACCGAATGCAAGGCTCCCTGCTTCTGGGGGGTACGGTGGGCGCGCTGCTCATCCTGGTCGGCGCCTTTGCCCTATCCCCCGCCTCTATTGCCCAGCAACCCCGCCCGACGCTGACCCCGACGCCGGAGATCGTACCGTCCCCCACACCGGTGCCCGGCGGAGAATCTCCACCCGTCTCCCAGCCTCCCGAGACCGCTCCCTCGCCGCAGACTCTGCCCTATACCGGCCCTGCCCTGTTGCCGGTGACCGGCTACGGGTTGACGGCGATCGGCATCGGGTTCGGGATGGCGGCAGCGGCCCTTGGGGCCCGACGGGTTCGTCGGCGCAGGCAGGCCGAGAACCCGGAGCATCCGCAGGAGCCATAAGGAGTCAACGTGGTCAAATTGCTGATGGGCTGGAACCTCATCCCGGGGTTGGAGAACGAATACTTTGAGTTTTTTACCAGGGAGTTTGGGCCGGCGCTGGAGGAGTTAGGCCTGCAGACAACGGATATGTGGTACACGGCGTACGGAGAGGGTCCCCAGATTCTCACGGGAATGGTCGCGGAGGACCTGAGCACCGCGCGCCAGATTCTGGCCTCCGAGCGCTGGCTGAGGCTGAAGGAGCGGCTTCTGGAATTTGTGACCGACTACCGGCAGAAAATCGTTCCCGCTTCTGGCGGCTTTCAGTTGTAGGGCTGCCGGTGCTCCGTAAAACAAAAGCGGACGCGCTCTTCTGGCGCGTCCGCTTTTTGATAGCCGGAACGGCTGTTCTAATCCCCCTCGCTGTTCTCCGAGCCCCCGTTTTCCCTGGCGGATTTCTTCCCCGCCGTGGTGGTGGAAGAGGAGCCCCGGTGGTCGGTGACGTAAAAGCCGGAACCCTTGAAGATGATCCCTACCGGCTGGACCAGCCGATAGACACTGCCCCCGCACTCCGGGCAAACTTTCAAGGGCTCTTCGGTGAAACGCTGGAATCGCTCAAACCGGACACCGCACGCCTTGCACTGATACTCATAGATCGGCATCTTATCACCTCCCTCCTACCCGATTGCGCTTTATATTATACCCTCTTTCTCCCACATTGCAAGTGTCCTTCACTCCCGGTGGCCCATTCGGTCGGCGGCTGTGCCTCCTCCGGCGATAGGGGTGCCCGAGCACTCCGACGGACAGCAGTTCACCTGGGCCAAAGCGATGGGCCGGGAACCGCCCCCGTTCCGGTGAGGAAGGGAATGGCGTTGGATATTGCGGTGAAGGAGAGATGTGCTATAATCCCGGACGACGCACATACCGGCCGGGGGGACGGGATGAACTCTCCGTAGTTTGTCCGGCAGCAGGTGCACCGGGCGCCGGAGGAGTGGCCTCCGGAGGGCCTGGAGGAAGTGGCACAATCCCTGGAGTTTCTCTGGATTCCCCACGCCCTTACCGCAGGTCCGGCGATGAACATCCCCATAGAACCGACCATCTATCCCCTCCCTGCTCTCCGTTTCCTCGCCCTGAGCGATTGGAAGGAGTGCCGACCGACGGCGCTGGTAACCGGCGGCCCGGCCTGGGACGCCGTACAGGACCGCCTCCGCCTGCCGGTCGTCTGGCGAGGGGAACCCCAAAGGGCCACCCTGGACCACTGGCAGGCGCTGCTGGATGGCGTTCAGGGTGAAGTGGTCTACGCGGTGGGGGGAGGATTGGCGACCGACGCGGCCAAGTTCCTGGCCGCCCGGTGCCACCTCCCCCTGGTCTGTATCCCGACGGCGCTGTCGGTAGACGCCTTCCTCACCGGGGCCTCCGGTGTCCGGGAAGGGGGCTGTGTGCGGTACATAGAGACCCAGCCCCCCGACCTGCTGCTGGTGGACCTGGACGTCATCGCCGCCGCTCCGCCCTCCCTCCGGGCCGCCGGCATCTGCGACGTCCTCTCCATCGCCACCGCGCTCTGGGACTGGCGCTTCGCCGAAGAGCAGGGCCAGAACCCGCCGGAAATGGCTTACGTGGAGTGGGTCGCAGAAGTGGCGCGGGGGATTCTCCGGGGGGCGCTGGACTGCGCCGAAGCCGCCGGTGCAGGGGATCCCGAAGGGCTGCGGGCTTTGCTCCGGTGTCTGGCCTTGGAGGTCCTGCTCTGCAACCTGGTGGGCCATTCCCGCCCGGAGGAGGGGAGCGAGCACTACTTCGCCTATGCCGTGGAGAACGAAGTGGGACCGGGCCGGACGCACGCCGAACTGGTGGGGCCGGGCATCCTGCTGATGGCCCGGGCCCAGGGACAGGAGACGGCCGCTCTGGAACGGGCGCTGCGGGCCTGCCACATCCCGCTGGATACCATTCCCCAGGAGGTCGTGAACCGGACCCTGAAGCGCTTGCCCGAATACGCTGCCCATCATCGTCTCCCCTACAGTATCGCCCACACGCCAGGTGTCGCCGCAGCGCTGGGAGGGAATGAATCAACGAGGAGGTAAAATGACCCTGCGAATCGCTTTTACCGGGACGGGCTTCATTGCCCGCGTCCACGCCGAGGCGGCCCGCAAACTCCCCGACGTGGAACTGACGGCGGTGGTCAACCACCGCCGGGAGTCCATGGCCGCCTTCGCCGCCGACTTCGGCATCCCCCGCCAGTACCTGGATGTCGCCCACCTGCTGGCCGATGGTGGCGTGGACGCGCTGGTGGTCTGCACGCCCAACTACCTCCACGCGCCGCAGACGGTCGCCGCGCTGGAGGCAGGCGTGCACGTGATGGTGGAAAAGCCGATGGCTATGAACGCAACAGAGGCCGAGGCGATGGTCGCGGCCAGCCGCCGCTCTGGGGCGCTGCTGATGGTCGCCCACTGCTGGCGATTTGACCCCGAAGTCCGGTGGCTGCGCGGGCAGGTGGAGGCCGGACGGCTGGGCCGCATCGTCCGCACCAAGGGGTACGGCGTCCACGTCAACTGGGGGCCGGGCGGCTGGTTCACCCAGAAGCGGTTCGCCGGGGGCGGGGCGCTGGCCGATATGGGCATCCACGCCCTGGATACCGCCCGTTTCCTGCTGGGCGACCCGTTGCCGGTGAGCGTCTACGCCCGGGTCGGCACCCACTATGGCAATTACGATGTGGACGACACCGGCGTGCTGGTCGTCAACTGGGATAACGGCGCGGTCTCGGTGATAGAGTCGGGCTGGTGGCAACCCTACGCCGACGGGCCGGAGGCGGCGACCCAACTCTACGGCACCGCTGGCTTCGGGCAGGTCTTCCCCACCCGGCTGGTCCTCGGCGGCGAGGAGGTGCCGTCCGGTTTCCCGCCAGTGCGGGACCCGCACTGTCCACAGAGTATGTATGACGACCAGATGGCCTATTTTGTGGACTCCATCCG
>CALDFY010000203.1 GCA_937942115.1 uncultured Anaerolineae bacterium
GTCGGCCTTCGCCGACCTCCTGAGAAGGGCGTCAACGCAGGTTGACGCCCGGCGCAAAGCGTAGGGGCAACCCTTGCGGTTGCCCCCGGGGGAGGCCGATTTCCCATCGGCGCCCGAGGCGGCGGGAAGCGGAGAGCCGAATCCAACCTGAAATTAACGCCTATGAGGGGGCGGGGAGAGGTGGGGTTGCCAACTTCCCCGTTTTCTGCTACTATTGGGTTGCCAACTACCGATCGCTGGCTACTCACTGAATGGAGGTCCGATGACACCCATCTGGACTTTACGCCACATTGCCCTGCGGCGGCAGCAGCGCCGCCGCGCCCGCGCCCGTACCGGCACCGGCGCCCTGGTGCGGGTTCTCGGCGTGGTGCTGCTGGCCGTCGCGATCCTGAATCTGGCCGGGTTTTCCGGCGTCGTCGGCGGCGCGGCGGCCATCTACTCCTCCATCGCCCGCCAGTTGCCTGACCCCGAACAGATTGAGTTCGTGGAGCAGGAATTTGAGACCACCCGCATCTACGACCGGACCGGGCAGGTTCTGCTCTGGGAAATCATTGACCCCCACGCGGGCGACCGGGTCTGGGTGCCGCTGGAGGAGGTACCGGAGCATCTGGTCTGCGCCACCGTCGCCATTGAGGACCGGACGTTCTGGGAGAACCCCGGGGTCAACCCGCGCGGTATCCTCCGCGCCCTGTGGGCCAATATCCGGGGCCAGCGAATCCAGGGCGGCTCCTCCATCACCCAGCAACTGATCAAAAACGTCCTCATCCCGCCGGAGGAGCGGGTCGTCAGCGCCGAGGGGCCGAAGGGGCGGGACTACGCGCGCAAGGTCAAAGAGGTCCTCCTGGCCCTGGAGATCACCCGCCGCTACGACAAGCGGAAAATCCTGGAGTGGTACCTGAACACCAACTTCTACGGTAACCTGGCCTACGGGATTGAGGCCGCCGCCCAGGTCTACTTCGGCAAACACGCCCGGGACCTCAACCTGGCGGAGGCGGCGACGCTGGCCGCCATCCCCCAGTTTCCCCAGAAAAACCCCTTTGACGACCCGATAGAGGCCCGCAAGCGGCAGAACCTGGTCCTGGACGTAATGGTCCGGCAGGGGTGCATCACCGAGGCGCAGGCCGCAAAGGCCAAAGTGGAGCCCTGGCGGCTGGCCTCCCCCACCGAACAATTCAACTTCAAGGCCCCCCACTTCTCCGTCTACGTCCGCAACGAACTGGAGCGGATGTTCGGCGCCGATATGGTCTACCGGGGCGGCCTGAAGGTCTACACCACGCTGGACTACAACCTCCAGCAGCAGGCGGAATGCGTCACCCGAGCCCAGATTCGCCGTCTCTCCGGCGAGGACGAACAGAAGGTCATAGAAGAGGCGCTGGCCTCCGGCTGTGAGGCCGCCCAGTACCTCTCGCCGCTGCGGGCCGCCAGCCGGGGCAAAGACCACCACGTCACCAACGCCGCCGTCGTCGTCCTGCGGCCCAGCACGGCGGAGATTCTGGCCATGGTCGGCAGCCTGGACTACTGGAACGAGGCCATCGCCGGGCGCTACAACGCCGCGCTGGGCCTGCGCCAGCCGGGGTCTTCGTTCAAACCGTTCACGTATGTGACCCTCCTCTCCCAGGGCTATACCGCCGCGCAACTCTTCTGGGACGTCCGGACGGCCTTCCCGCAGCCGGGCCAGCCCCCCTACGTCCCCGAGAACTACGACCGGAAGTATCACGGTCCCCAGCGGCTGCGGCTGGCCCTGGCCCGCTCCTACAACATCCCCGCTGTCGCCGCGCTGCAACTGGCGGGCGTGGATAACGTCATCCGTACCGCCCACAAAATGGGCATCAACAGCCTGGACCGGGGGACCGAGTACTACGGCCTCAGCCTCACCCTGGGCGGCGGCGAGGTGAGCCTGCTGGATATGGCCTACGCCTTCTCCGTCTTCGCCAACTATGGGACGATGATCGGCAAGCCCACCACCCCGAAGGGGCCGGGCTACCGGGAACTGGACCCCGTCGCCATCCTGCGGGTGGAGGACCGCAACGGTCGGGTGCTCTATGAGTACAAGCCCGAACAGCGGTCCATCCTCTCCCCGCAACTGGCCTACCTGATGATCAGCATCCTCTCCGACCGGCAAGCCCGCTGGGCCGCCTTCGGCCATCCCAACTCCCTGGAACTCTCCGGCGACCGTCCGGCGGCGGCCAAGACCGGCACCACCAACGACTTCCGGGATAACTGGTGCATCGGCTTCACGCCGCAGATTCTCACCGGCGTCTGGATCGGCAACTCCGACAACTCCGAAATGGCCAACCTCCCCGGCTCTGAGGGGGCCGCGCCCATCTGGCACGCCGTTATGGAGTACGCCCACAAGGACCTGGAGATTCTGCCCTTCCCGCGCCCTGAGGGGCTGGTGGAGCGGGAAATCTGCGCCACCAGCGGCGAAATCCCCACCGAAGACTGTCCCTGCCCCCGGACGCGAGAACTCTTCATCCCGGGGACGGAGCCCGAGCCCAGTTGCAACTTCTACCAGAAACTGCGGGTCAATCGGGAGACGGGGCGCCTCTGCACCGTCTTCACGCCCCCCGAACTCTGTGAGGAACGGGTGTACGAGGTCTACCCGCCGGAGGCCGCCGACTGGCTGGCCAGCCTCCCCGAAGACCAGCGCCCGCCCCTCCCGCCCACCGAGTACGACACCATCTACGGCCCCGTCCTGGCCGACGCAGACGTCATCATCACCGAGCCACAGCCGTACTCCTACGTCGGCGGCGAGGTCATCACCATCACGGGCAGCGCCAAAGGCGGCGACTTCGCCTTCTACCGCATCGCCGTTGGCGAGGGGATGAACCCCACCGAATGGGTACAGATCGGTCCCGACCACCCCAACCAGGTGGACCGCAACGTCCTGGAATTCTGGTACCTTGCGGGCTTTGAGGGCCTCTACACCATCCAGTTGACGGTGGTGGACCACAGCCAGGCCGTCCGGCAGTACGCCATCCAGGTGACGGTGGACCACACCCCGCCAAAGGTGAAACTGACCAACCCGGAGCCGGGCAAAGAGTACGTCTTTGGCAAGGACGAGTGGGTCAACGTCAACGCCGACGTGCAGGACAACTATGCCATCGCGCGGGTGGAGTTCTACCGCAACGATGAAGAGGAGCCCTTCGCCGTTCGCACCATCCCGCCCTACAACGTCAACTGGTGGATCAAGGAGACGGGGGAGCAGCGCTTCCGCGCCGTCGTCTACGACGCGGCGGGGAATCGGGCGGAGTCCGAGGTGGTGAAAGTCAAGGTGAAGCCGAAGGAAGGATAAAATCTCACAAAGACACAAAGGCACAGAGGAGCCTTGTGTTCTTTGCGGCTTTGTGTGAAAGTTTAGGAGGTTCCGATGCCAGCAATCCCCCCGGTCATCCTCAAAAAACTCTACGTCAAAGGCTCCCTGCGGGCCGAAGGGGACGGTTTTGTCCTCTCCCTGCAGAACAACATTGCCCCCGGCGTCATCCAGGGCTTCAAGGGATTGACGCTGGACGGGAAGGCGGTGTCCCTGGAGCAGGTGAGCATCGTGCCCCCGGACGGCGCCGTCGTGCCCGCCGGGAGCATCTCGGAGCAGAATCCCCTCTTTTTCCCGCTGGGGGCAACGGTAACCCTGCGGGTGAGCGGAGTCCCGCTGCCGCCCGGTCATCACCAGTTGGGCATCCGCGTGGTGGTGAAGGACGTGGGGCCGCTGGAGATTCCCATCGCCGATAGGGTGTAGAAACTTGTGGGCATCCCCACCGATGGGGAGACACAGAGGCGGGGTTTTGCGGCGGCCGAAGGCCGCCGCATCCCCCACCCCCAGCCCCCAT
>CALDFY010000204.1 GCA_937942115.1 uncultured Anaerolineae bacterium
GTCGGGTCCACCGTGCCGGTGGGGACGAGTCCGGCGGCCTGGACGATGGCGGCGGCATCGGATTGGGCGTAGAGGAAGCCGCCGCCGAGCACAAAGTCGCGGATGGCGGCCAGTCCCGCGTCGCCCAGCGCGGCGACGACCGCGTCGGCATAACCGACGCGGAGGGCGGGCAGGATGAGCACGTCGTAGTCCGCCAGGTCGGCGACCATCTGGGTCTCGGTGAGAGTGTCAAAGTAGGGGCAACCCTCGTGGTTGCCTTGGTGGCCCAGACCATGCGGCGTCTCCTCACACCACAGATAGACGCGGAAGAGTTGTTCAAAATCCCCTTCCTCCCAGGTGACGAGTTGGCCGTACTCGTCGCGGACAGTGCCGTAGTAGAGGGCGACGCGGCGGGGGTGGAGGGCGAAGGCGCGGGGGACGGAGAAGGGGCCGGTCGCAGAGACCCGCAGGAAGGGGCCCTGCAGGTCCCCGACGACGGCGCCGGGGCCATAGTCCGTGCCGTCCACCGTGGCGGTGACGGCGGTCCAGGCCAGGTCGGGGTGATCGTGGGTGTAGAGGGCGTGCCAGAGTTCTTTGTAGGCGTTGCGGCGGGCCAGGTCGTCGGGTTGGCCGGCGCCGAGGGGGACGAGAGTGGCGCCGGCGGGGAAATCGTGGCGGGCAGGGGCCGCGCGGAGGGGGAGGGAGAAGAACAGGAGCGTTGCGATGACCGGGATGAGTCCGAAGATGAAGGCCGGGATCAGGCGGGGAAGGGTGGTTCGCGTTGTTTGCATGTTGCGCCTCCTCGGAGGGTGAAAGGACGGAACAGGGTTTTATGCTCAGCGATTCTGTTCTTCATTTTATCTGATTATCCGGGCGGAGGCAATGGGAAATTGGTCACGTTTTCTCACTTTTCCTTACGGTTGGTCTCCACATCCGCCTTGATTTCTTCCCACAGCCGGTCCAGTTCGGCGATGCCCATCTGGGTCATATCCAGGCCGCGCTGGCGAACCCGTTCCTCCATCGCCCGGAAACGGGCGGCGAAGCGGGCGTTGGCTTTGCGGAGCGCCGTCTCCGGCTCTACCCCCAGGTGGCGGGCCCAGTTGGCGACGGCGAAGAGCAGGTCACCCACCTCGGCCTCCACTTCCTCCGGCGTGCGGGCCGCCTCCACCTCTGTTATCTCTTCCCGCACTTTCCGGGCCACTTCTTCGGGCCGGTCCCAGTCAAAGCCCACCCGGGCCGCCCGCTCTCCGTAAATGTGCGCCTGCAGGAGCGCCGGAACCGCCTGCGGGACGCCGTCCAGAAGGGACCCTTTCCCGGCCCGTTCCTCCTGCTTGAGGTGCTCCCAGCGGGCCAGCACCTCCTGAGCGTCGTTCACTTTCTGAGCACCCCATACGTGGGGATGGCGCCGTTTCAGTTTCCGGTCAATGGCCGCGATGACATCGGCCATGCGGAACTCCCCCGCCTCGGTCGCCATCTGGGCGTGCAGTACAATCTGCAGGAGCAGGTCACCCAGTTCCTCCCGCAGGCTTTCCATATCTCCGGCGTCTATTGCGGCGGCGACCTCGTAGGCTTCCTCCAGTAGATTGCTCCGCAGGCTCTCGTGGGTCTGCTCCCGGTCCCACGGACAGCCGTCGGGGGCCCGCAGGTGGGCAATGGTCTCCTGGAGGCCCTCAAAACTGCTCACCGGCGGGAGCGGGGGAACGTACAGGGTGGTCAGATGGTCCACTTCATGGTGGTCCAGTTCGTAGAGGGGCAGATGGACCAGTCGTTGTGCGTCCGTCCCGGCGGCGAAGATGAGGGTGACGGGATGCTCATCGGGGTACTGGTTCATCAGCGTCAGTTTCAGGTCGCCCGCCAGTCGGCGGCTGTAGACCTGGCCGATGAGGGCGGGGAGGTCGGGGTTCAGAGGGGGATGGTGGAGGGCGGCAATCTCTATCCCATCGTAGACCTGGAGGCCGGGGTCCAGAGCGTCCAGGCCCAGCGCGGTGAGCGCCACCTCCACGAAACTGACCCCGTCCACGACGCGCACGGGCAGGCCGGCCGCTTGCGCTGCCTGCAGGACCTGTCGGACGGTCGCCTCACCGACCAGGGGGTGGCCCGGGACGGCGTAGATGATCCCCTCCGGTCGGCGGCCCAGTTCCAGCACCCGCTCCGCGATGGCCTGATAGACCTGGGCGAAGTCCTCGGCCGACTCGTAGAGGTCGTCAAAGGAGTGGAGGGCCAGGTGGGCGGGCAGATGGGCGACGGTGGGATGACGGGCGGTGCGCAGCCAGACCTCCCGGCCCGCCGAGAGGACCTCCCAGGCCGCGCGCGTCAGGTGGCGGGGATCCCCCGGCCCCAATCCGACAATGGTGATGGTCATATTTTCTCCTCTTCCTTTGCGCCGATTGGAAATCGGCCGCCGATTGGAAATCGGCCTTGCCTGGGCGCTTTCGCGCCGAGCGTCAACCTGCGTTGACGCTTTCTTGAGGCTGACTTGCAGTCAGCGCTCTTTTGCGCCGATTGGAAATCGGCCTTGCCTGGGCGCTTTCACGCCGAGCGTCAACCTGCGTTGACGCTTTCTTGAAGGGACGGCGCGGGCCGTCCTCTGGCCGGAGGCCCAGAGAGGCTGACTTGCAGTCAGCGCCGAAATAATGTGCCAGGCACTGAACGGGAGTGCCTGGCACATCCAGGATGAGCGGGTTTGCGTTGTCTACCGGCGCCGTCCTCTCCGGACCAGCCAGCGCACCAGCAGGAAAATTCCC
>CALDFY010000205.1 GCA_937942115.1 uncultured Anaerolineae bacterium
TGGGAGAGGGGAGGGGAGATAGGAGGGGTTTTACGGCGGCCGAAGGCCGCCGCAAAACCCTTCCCCTTCCCCCCTCCCCCAAGCGCAGCGATGGGGGAGGGGGGATAAGGGGGGTGGGGGCAAATGTTCGCACCATTGGGCGAAAAGCCCCTGGCTCCGATGCGAAGCCCCTTTCCGGGGCTTCCGGATAGCCCGTCAGGGCTTTGGTATCTGAGCCCGCCGCTTCAGCGGCGGGCAGAAGTGGGCATCCCAGCCATTAAACCTTTCTACCCGCTGAAGATAAAGCCGGAAGTGTTGGAGAATCTCTTCTAAATCTATCTGAATGACGTTGTTTCTCTCCTGAACGGACATCTCCCCCCTCCTCCGATAGCCCGCAGACGACGGCCTGTGGTCAGTGGTCAAAAAACTCCGGATAGCGGCGACGCAGGTCGTCCCGCAGGTCGCCGAAGACGGCGGGCGCGTAGGGATAGACGGCCTCCAGCATCCGCACCGCGACCTCCCGAATTTCCCACTGGGCCTCCGGGGAGATGCGCAGACGGAAGACGTGAAGGAGTTCCCGGAAGTTCATAGTGACGACGATGCGGGTTGCGGTGGCGTTGGGCAGGACGAAGCGGGCGTCCTCCTTGCGGATGCCGCGCGCCCGCAGCGCGCGATACGTCTCCTTCACCTGGGCCGCAAACTGCTCCCAGAGGGCGCGCGCCTCCTCGTCCTGGGCGATGGACGGGGGCAGCACCCACTCGGGGTCATCCATGGAGACGTACCGCTGGCTCTCCTGGGAGTAAGAGGCGATACGGTGGCGGACCAGTTGGTGGCTGCAGGCGCGGGAGATGCCGCGAATCTCAAAGGTCGCCGAGGCGTGCTCAATGAGGCTCTCATGCCCCTCCCGGATGCGGGCCTTCAGGAAGGCCGCCGGGTCGCCCCGGCTCTCGCTCCGGTAGCAGACCCGCCCGGCGTGTTCCAGCAGCGCCTCCGGGCTCCCGTCCCCTTTCAGGTAGTGGGTAATGGCAATCAGTTCCACTTCCACGCCGTCCCTCCGGACACCACTTGCCGCCTATTATGCCCCATTTTCGCCAGGACGCAACTTGGCCTCATTTCTTCCCCTGACCCCTTCCTCAAGTTTGGCCTTTTCGCCAGTGGGGTGAAAGAAGATATATTTTTCACTGCAGCGGCTTCGCCGCCGCAGTGAAAAATATTTTCTTATTACCCTCTCTCGCTGGTTTGGGGCAGCTTGTAAATTTTCTTTTCCGCCCTTCGCCCAAAGAGCCAAAGCTCAGGAGCCGGGGGTGAGGTCCTACGGATAGTAGCGCACCTCCCACCGCTCCAGAGGTTCTGCCGTCCCCCAATCCAGCCGCCAGCCCTCCTCCAGATGCACCATCTGCCACTCTACGGCGTACACCGTGGCGATCACCCGACCGTCCCCATTATCCAGGGCCCGCACCTGCGCGGCGACGGTGGCCCGGTCTCCCTCCTGCGCGGTCACCCGCACCGCGCCCACCTCCACCCGCAACGTAGTGGCAAACCCCAACGCCCAGTCCTCGTAGGTCCGGGCCGACCGCGCCGCCGGGGAGAGCATCCGGTACGCCGTCGGGAGGTCCCGGTCGTTCAGCGCCAGATAGAAAGAGGCCAGCGCGTGAACCGGCGTATCGTCCGGATAGGCGTGGGGACGGTCCAGGTAGAACCAGGCGTACCGGTCCCAGGTCCAGGCGTAACGGACGCCGTCCCAGGTGTAGATGACCTCCCACACCAGGTCGCCTTCGGGCCTCCAGCGGACGACCACCTCGTCCGCCAGGTCCCCGTCCCGATTCTCCAGACGGACGCCGCCTTTCCCCTCAAACCCAGCCAGCAGGGCATACCGTTCCCCGTCCCAGACGAAAATGTGCAGGAGCGTCGCGCCGGCCTGGGTGTGTCCCCAGGCGATGATCTCTGTCCGCCCGTCGGCGTTGAGGTCGCGGACTTCCAGTTTACAGGTCGGAAACTCGCCCAGCCCCCGGTCCTCCTCGCTCTCAGGCGGGATCAGGTCGTACCGGTTCGGGCCGTCCAGGACAAACCCCTGGAGACGGGGAGGGTCACCGGAAGCGAGATAGAGCCCCACCCATTCCAGGTCGGGGTCACCATCGGTGTTCTCCTGGCGCATACAGAGGGGCTGAATCCCCGCGCGGGTGGCATCGGACGCCCCCGCCGCCACCGTAGCCTGGATGGCGGCCGGTTCGGGCGGCGCGGGTGTCGGAGCGACCGTCGGCGGGATAGAGGGGACGGGGGTGCAGGGAAGCGGAGGGGCGGGGGTGCAGAGGGGTGGAGGAGCGGTGGGCGGGCAGGTTGGGGCAGGGAACGGAGAGAGGGGGAGACAGGCCGCCAGGGCCAGTGCGGCCGCAGCCAGGAAGAGGAGATGCCCGGCATACGCGAAGCGCCGGGCATAGCGCTGGCGGACCTGGAGCGAAGGTTCGGGCATCCTCGTCTCCCTGGAAATGATGGTCGTATTGTACCCGACAAAGGGCGGAGGCGCAACCTGGGCCTCATCCCTCCCCTGGCCCTTCAGAGATTGCTGAAAAAGTTACGGCGAGGCAATAAACCACCAAGACACAAAGGCACAAAGTGTCTAAAGGGTGAAAAAGCGAGAAATTTTTCCACCTGTGCGGTTGGGATGGTTTGAACCGCTGCCCTTACCTCTCCCCAACCCTCCCCTCTCCCGCAAGCGGTAGAGGGGAGGGGTTAAGGCGGGGTTTTGCGGCGGCCTTTGGCCGTCGCAAAACCCCCTCTCCCCCACAGCGAAGCAGTGGGGGAGAGGGGGATGGAGGGGTAAGGGGGCTTTGCGCCCTCCCAGTACCCCTTCCGAGGAAAATGGCAGGTGGCCAAAAGTTAGATTAACTTCACGCGCTCCTCAGTGAGGGAGCGGGCCTCTTCCAGCGCGGCCGGACGGATGGTGATGGGGAAGCGTCCGTGCAGGGGGCTGAGGCGCGCCCCCAGCGCGCTGGCCCCCCAGAAGAGCCAGGCCAGCGGCCGCACGAAACCGGTCAGGTCCACCGCGCGCCGGACTTCCCCCAGCGTCTCATCGTCCCAGCCGCCGAAGAACCCGTAGAAGAAGGCGAAGAGCGGGAAGGAGGGCAGGATGCCGATGAAGAAGATGAGCACGCTGGTCACCTGGTCGCCCTGCCAGACCAGGCCCGTGAGCCAGCGCAGGACCAGGTAGTGGGCCGCCCCGGCCAGCAGCGGCGCCCCCAGCGACTGCCAGAAGTAGAACCGCTGCGGGAAACAGAGCCGGTGATTGACAAAGTAGGCGACGATGTCCTTCGTGAGCAAGCCCACGAAGTAGGCGATAATGAGCGCGTTAATCTGATAGCGTCGCAGCAAGGCCAGCGCCAGGAGGATGCGGATGACCTGCTCCCCTCCGACCAGAATGGATTTCAGATAGGGACGGTTGGCTCCCAACTGGACGTTATCCCCCACCCACGACGGGTACTGAATGGCGCCCCAGATGATGAGGGGGACGGCGTACGCGGCGGCGCGGACGAATTCCGGGCCCGACGCGCCCAAGATGAACCGGTCGGCTACAGCCAGAAGCACCGCGCCGATAAAGGCACTCATGATGCCGCCCCACTTGTAGGCCATCACCGAGTAGTACTGGCTCAGCACCTTCCGGGCATGGGAGATGGCCTCGGAGATGGAGGACATCAGGTTGGAGTAGAGGGTGTTCAGGACGTTGTAGGCGAAGATGAAGTTCTGGGCCAGGGTCCAGTTTCCCCAGACCTCGTTGTAGTTGACCAGGCGGGTCTGGGTGATGAGAATCTCCAGCGCCTGGCCCCCCGCCCAGGCGATGGACCCCAGCATCTCAAAGACGCCGAAGCGGAAGGCTTCTTTTACAATGCTCCAATCAAAGTGGGCCAGGAAAAGGAGACGCGCGTTATAGCCTAACCGCCGGTAGAGCCAGAGGCCCACCAGGAAAGTGAGGAGTTCGGAGGCGTAGGCGGCCATCCCCAGCCCCAGCACACCTCCCATCGGCCCCCCGAAGATGGGGTGCGTCGCCCCCCACCGCACCATCAGCGTCACCAGCACCGGCTGGGTGACGATGGGAAAGACGAGATTCAGGGCGATGTCCAGCATCTGGGCATAGTCAAACCGCTGCCAGGCCATCAGCCCGTGCCGCATCACCTGGTAGAAGCCGGGAATCTGGATGAAGGTGTGGATGATGACGCTCCAGGTGTAGAGGGCGTAGGGGGTGCGGGGGAGGAACGTGCCCGCCACGGCCGTCACGGTTGCTACCTGGAACGCGCCGGAGAGGGCCTGCCACCAGACGAAGACCTGTCCGTACTGGATCGCCCGGCGGGGGTCGTGGACCCGGTACTGGGCGAAGAACTTGATGAAGGCGGCGCTGGTCCCCAGGTCAAAGAGGAGCCAGAGGAAGTTGAAGAACTGGACCACCCGCCCCCAGATGCCCAGCGCCTGGGCGGAGGGGAGGATGTAGACGGGGAGGACCAGGTTCTGGTAGATGATGAGGGGGATGAAAAGGACCAGCCCCATCATCAGGGCGACGAAGAAGCCCGCCAGGGGGCGGTGGAAGCCCACATCCTCCCAGGCCGTCCCAGCCTCCCGGGCGACGAAGTCCTGCCGGTCGGCGACCAGCACGTCCAGCACTTCCGGGTGCGCGCGGCTGTAACGACGGACGGCCCAGAAAATCAGCGCGGCCATCGTCAGCATCCCCGCCAGCAGGAGGTAGAGGACCAGTCGGTCTCGCTCGTGGGGCACAGGGGAGGCCGCATAGTCGGCAAAGGAGAGGGGCGTCCGGCCCGCCGCCCGCATCGTCAGGTGGTAGATGAAGTAGTTGAAGTACGCCCAACTCTGGAACTGGGGGTTGGCCTTGTCCAGGAAGGCATTGAAGATGTACGCCCGTCCGCCCAGGGCCGACCAGAGGACCCCGGAGCCGTCCTCAAAGCCCACCACCAGCGGCGTCAGGGCCGAGATGGGCGTCTGCACCTCCGCGCGCTGGCGGACCTGAGGGGCACTGGTCCAGACGATGTTGGTCAGGATGGGGTCGTCCTGTCCTTCGGCCGCCACCAGGCTGAGGGGGTTCTCCCTGGGCGTCAACGTCACCGGGAAGCCCAGCAGGGCCTCCACCTCGCGGGCGGAGAGGCCGGGGCCCAGGATGAGCACGAGCCCGGCCCCCTCCCGGACACGGGCCGCCAGCCCCTCCGGGTCGGGGATGACGCCGTTGAGGACCAGGACGTCGGCCTGCGCGGGGTCGGAGACCCGGCGGAAGTCGGGGGCCAGGGTGAGGGCGGTCCGCACGCCGCCTTCAGGCCCGGCGTAGTAGACCTGGACGGGAGGGGCGCCGTCGGCCCGAACGGGAGAGACAGAGAAGAACAGAAAGGATAGCAGAAGGCCGATGCAGAGTATGCGGTGCCTGAGCATGAGACCTCCTGAAGGGAAGGGGTACGGGTGCAGAATCAGCCAGGCCCTGCGGCGAGCCGGCGCAACGCCGTTCGCTGACGGGAAGTATTCTACTCCAATTTGGGGAAGAGACAACAGGCCTCATTCCTCCCCCAGCCCTTCACCTCAATGGGCCTCCGCCACGTCCACAGTCTAACACTGCGGCGGGCGGCAAAGCCGCCCGCCGCAAAATCCCTCTCTTCCCCTTTCCTCGCCCGCCGCCGAAGGCGAGCGGGAGAGGGGAGGGGGCAGGGGCATAGGCGTTAACTTAAGGGGCTGCGCCAGTTGGGTCGCCGCCCCGGAAGCCGACTGAAGTCAGCCGCCCTGGGCCTTCGGCCAAGAGGTCGGCCTTCGCCGACCTCCGGAGAAGGGCGTCAACGCAGGTTGACGCCCGGCGCGAAGCGTAGAGGCAACCCTCGCGGTTGTCCCCAGGGGAGGCCGATTTCCCATCGGCGCCCGAGGCGG
>CALDFY010000206.1 GCA_937942115.1 uncultured Anaerolineae bacterium
CCGTGCAGCAGAAGAACGGGCGGCGCACCGGTGGGATTCACCTCCTCGTAGTGGAGGCACAGGACATCCGAGAGGTCTATCGCGGGCATGGTCACCCCCTTCTGATTGGGCTCCTGGAATTTTCCTGAAAGTTCGTCCATCAATGAAGCACGGACCGTTGAAAACGCCACCCCATTTCGCTTCGCGGCCGACTCCAACCGCCATTCCGCTTGCCTCCTGCTTCCTGCTTCCTGCCTCTTGCCTCCTGCTTCCTGCTTCCTGCCTCTTGCCTCCTGCTTCCTGCTTCCTGCTTCCTGCCTCTTGCCTCCTGCTTCCTGCTTCCTGCTAACCCTCCTCCTCCCACACCAGTTCCACTTTTCCAATCCGCACTGTATCCCCGGGCCGGACTCCGGCCTCCCGCAGGGCATCCAGCACCCCCATGGCTTCCAGAGAGCGATGCAGGCGGTAGACGGCCTCCTCCAGTTCCAGGGGGGTCATTGCGGCCAGCCGCTCCACCCGCTTCCCCCAGACCCGCCAGCCGTCGGCTTCCCGCTCCACCCAGAACGTCCGCTCGTCGTCCTCCAGCCGGAAGACGGGGATTTCGCGGGCGGCGGGCTCCGGCGCGCGGGGGAGTTCGGCCAGTCTCTGGGCCGCCGCCCACAGCAGGTCCTGCACCCCTTCGCGGGTCAGGCCGGAGATGGGGAAGACCTCGTAGCCCCGGGCCCGCAGTTCGTCCCGTACCTGGGGCCAGCGCTCCCGGGCCTGGGGCATATCCATTTTGTTGAAGGCCACCAGTTGGGGCTTCCGGTCCAGTC
Source organism: uncultured Anaerolineae bacterium (assembly GCA_937942115.1). GTDB lineage: Bacteria > Chloroflexota > Anaerolineae > B4-G1 > DUEL01 > SpSt-77. Next base: position 795 of record CALDFY010000206.1, read on the forward strand.
CGTGGCCGAACGCGGCCAGTTCGGCGTTGATGGCCGTGAAGTCCCCCAGCGGGTTCTCCGCCGTCCCGTCCAGCAGATGGATGAGGAGACGGGTGCGCTCCACGTGGCGCAGAAACTCGTGCCCCAGCCCCTTGCCCTGGCTGGCCCCTTCTATCAGACCAGGGAGGTCGGCCATAACGAAGTCGGTCCCGGCATTCAGGACGACAACGCCCAGATAGGGCTCCAGGGTGGTGAAGGGGTACGGGGCGATCTTGGGCCGCGCGGCCGTCACTGCCGCCAGCAGGGTGGATTTCCCGGCGTTGGGCTTCCCGACCAGTCCCACATCGGCCAGGAGTTTCAGTTCCAGGTGGAGGGTCCGCTCCTCCCCCGGCTCCCCGTTCTCGGCGATGCGGGGGGCCTGATGGGACGGAGTGGCGAAGCGGGCATTGCCCCGTCCTCCCCGCCCGCCCCGGGCCACTACCACCTCCTGCCCGGGCTCCGTCAGGTCGGCCAGAATCCGCCCGGTGGCGGCGTCCCGCACCACCGTCCCCGGGGGCACCGGCACCCGCAGGTCGGCGCCGTCGGCCCCATGCTGATTCTTGCCCCGTCCGTGCTGGCCCCGCTCGGCGCGAAAGTGGCGCTGACGGGTGAAGCGGTAGAGGGTATTCAGGCGCGGGTCCACGTAGAGGATGACGTCCCCGCCTTTGCCGCCGTCACCCCCCGCCGGCCCGCCGAAGGGGACGTATTTCTCCCGCCGGAAGGCCACACATCCGTTCCCCCCGTCTCCGCCCTTCACGTAGATGGTTGCTTCGTCTATGAACATGGCGTATTGCGTATTCCGTATTCCGTTTCACGTTTCACGTTTCACGCTTCACGTTTCACGTTTCACGCTTCACGCTTCACGTTTCACGTTTCACGCCCCGGAGTATCGCGTCTTCTATCCGTTCCCGGTACTGGCCGAACAGGTATGCCAGCGCCAGCCCGCCCCCCACGAGGACGGCCCAGACGGCCGCCGGGGGGCGGGTTGCGTTGGCCCCCACCCAACTGCTGAGAACCAGCCCGGGGAGCCGTCCTACTCCGGCCAGGAGCAGCATGTACGGGATGGAGAGCGGGCTCAGCCCGATGACGAAACAGGCCAGGTCGTCCGGCAGAAGCGGCAGGAAGAAGACCAGCAGGAAGAACGTCGGCCCCTGCCGTCGGGCCAGGCGGTCCCAGCGCGCCAGCCGCGCCGGGCCGGCCAGCCGGGCGACCAGCGGGCGGCCCAGCCAGCGCCCCAGCCCCATCGCCAGCGCCGACCCCAACTGGACGCCCAGCCAACTGTAGAGGGTGCCCCGAAGGACGCCGTAGAGGTAGCCGTTGACCAGGCCGAAAATCTGGCCGGGGACGGGCGCCAGCAGGACCTGCGCCGCATTCAAGAGGATGCTCCCCAGCGGCCCCCAGGGGCCCAGCGCAGCCACCCAGGCCTGAATGGCGTCCCGGTCCGTCAGCCAGCGGTGGAGCGCCGGCCCGACGACCGCTCCCCCGCCGAAGAGCGCCAGCAGAAGGACCCCCCGGGAAATCCACCCCGGGTATCCGGTGCGGTGGGGTGCGCCGGACCCGGTCGGGACAGAACGAAACCGAACATCCTCTGCCGTTTCCATCTGCGGTCCATCGTCCGTGGTCTATCGTCTACCCTCTGGTATCCCGCAGCCGCAGGCTCATCCACAGCCCACCGGCAACTCCCAGCGCGGTCACGGCGAACAGGAACGGGTAAGAGGTAAGCCGCAGGAGCACCCCGCCCAGGAAAGAGACCGGTACCAGCACCCCGCCCAGGGTGTTGTAGAGGCCCACAAAGAGCGGGCGGCGGTCTTCCGGCGCGATCTCCAGCAGGTAATTGAACATCCCCATCATCCAGGTGTTGTTGGTGATGCCGTAGCAGAAATAGACCAGAGGGTACGTCTGGGCGAGCCAGCGGCTTCCGGTCAGGTGGATGAGCAGCGCCAGCAACGGACTGATGAGCGTGGCGGTGGCGCCAGCCCAGATAGCGGCCCGGGGGCCCCAGCGCTCGCTCAGCCAGCCCAGCCCGATGCTGGCGACAATCCCCCCCACCATCTGCGCGGAGACAAACCAGCCCACCACTACTTCGGGCAATCCCACCACTTCCGTCGCATGGAGGATATAGAAGGGGAGAGCCAGCCCGAACAGTCCAATCAGCCAGCGCCCGAAGACCAGGCGTCGGAAGTCGGGCCAACCTCCCCAAACTTCCCGCAACTGGCGGCGGAGACCCAGAGAGGGGGTGGTAGCGGATGCGTCTCTCTCCGGCTCCCGGAGAAGGGTCAGGGCGATGGTGGACGGCGTCAGGGCCAGGCCCGCGAGGCCGAAGAGCATCGCGTAGTTTCGGGGATACGGGAGCGTCGGACTGGAGAGGATGGCCCCCACCAGTGCGCCGATACCGATGCCCGAAAGTCCCCCGATCAGTTGCGCCGCCCCGACCAGCCGTCCCCGGCGGGTCGGCGGGATCGTCGCCCCCATCAGGTCAAACCACGCCACTGCGGCGATACCGTCTAATACATTGAACAGGCCCACCCCGGCCAGGAAGACGGCCAGCATCCATCCGGGGTAGCGGGTCAGGCCCGCCCAGATGACCCCTGCCAGCAGGAAGTAGATGGGCCGACCGGTGTAGATGGCCCAGAGCAAGTACGGCTTCTTGCGGGGCTTTTGCCCGATCACGGCCCCCACCAGAAATTGAGGCAGCAGCCATCCTGCTGCCATCACGGTGCCGACCATCCCGATCAGCGGCTCCGACGCCGTCAGCGTGCGGGCGAAGGCCGGCAGGACGGTGTTCGGGTTCAGCAGCGAATAGGCTACTCCGAAGAAGATGTAGTCTATCAGCAGGACGGTGAAATTGTGACGGAAGTGGGACGGCAGGCTTCCCCGATGCGCATCGTTCATTTTGGAGATTTCCGGATGTACCCGTTTCATACAAAGTTGAGCATACCACAATTTAAGCGATAGTCAACCAACCTGAAACAACAAACGCCCCACCGGGGATGGGGGGCGTTTGTGTTTTTCCGGGCCGGGTCACGCCAGGAGGGCCGCGACGGCCATTATGTCGGTTTGTCGCTCTCCGGGGTCTTGGGCCAGCCCAGCCGGGCCAGGAAGGCCCGGTCCTCCTCGGTCAGAACGGCCCGCTCCAGGAGGTCGGGGCGGCGCTCCAGCGTCCGCCGCAGCGCCTGCTCCCGCCGCCAGCGGGCAATGGCCGCATGGTTGCCCGAAAGGAGCACCTCCGGCACCCCCCACCCCCGAAAGACCGCCGGCCGGGTGTAGTGGGGATATTCCAGCAGTCCCCAGGCGTGGGAATCCTCAAAAGCGGCACCGGGGTCTCCCAGAACCCCCGGCAGGAGGCGGGTAACGGCGTCTATCACCACCATCGCCGCCAGTTCCCCACCGCTGAGGACGTAGTCGCCGATGGAAATCTCATCGGTCGCCAGGTGCTCCCGCACCCGTTCGTCCACCCCTTCGTAGCGCCCGCAGATCAACGCCAGCCGGGGATGGCGGGACAGTTCTTTTGCCACCTGGTGGGTAAAGAGCCGTCCCTGGGGGGATAGAAGGATGACGGGGACTCCTTTCTCGTCCCCCAGCACTGCCTCCACGGCGGCGAAAATGGGCTCCGGCTTCATCACCATTCCCCCGCCGCCCCCGTAGGGAGCATCGTCGGTGATGCGGTGACGACCGGCGGCGTAGTCCCGGATGTTGTGAAGGTGAACGGATATCAGCCCCCGCTCCTGGGCCCGCTTGATGATGCTTTCCTGCAGCGGGCCAGTGAACATCTCCGGGAAAAGGGTGAACACATCAAACCGCATCGTGCTTTCGTATCTCGTAGCGCAAGATGAATCGCGCGCTACTTTCACCGCGTGAACCCACTAAACCGCATCGTCCCTTGCCGCTGCAGTAGATAGCACTGAGGGAAGAAGCCCTCGCAGTTCGCCGGGGACCAGGACGACGCGCTGGCCCTCTACCGTTCCGTCACTCAGAAAGCCGTACATCCGGAGCCGCCCCATCACCGTTCGGGGTTCGCGGTAATGCCAGTGCTGGCTCTCCTGGACATCGTCCCCGTAGCGGGCCGTAAATTCGTCCCAGGGGAGGATCCCCCCCGCATCCAGGACATCCCGCAGGGCCTGCCGCTCCGTCGCTGAGAGGCCGGAAACGGCCCTCTCCAGAACCGTCGGGTCGGTTAACGCTTCCGCCAGGCGTTCCACCAGCTGCGCTTTGCGCAATTTCGTATAGTATACGGAATGCACCCGGGCCGTTATCACCAGGGACTCCCGGGTCAACCGCTCCAGGCACTCCTTCAGAGGAGCGTCAGGCCGGATGGGGCGGGTTCGCTTTTGCTCATAATACTGACGGGAGCGCTCCCGGAGCATATACACTACAGACCCCGGAATCCGCTCATCCACCTGCCAATCCAGTCTCAGGAAGCGGTCGTCTAATTCATCCTGTCCCAGCCCGATGTCGGTATAGAAGCGGGCCAGAGCCAGGTCCCCTTCTTCCAGGCTGACCAGTGCCAGCGTGTAGAGGTATTCCCTAAACTCCAACGGTCTGAACTCCCGCTGGTCGCCCAGGGCCTCCAGGTGTCGGCGTGCCTCCGGGAGGTCGCCGCGATCCAGCGCCTGTCGGGCCAGAGAGGCCCGGGCGACCACGTGCTGCGGGTCCAATTCCACCGCCTTCTGAAAGTACGCTTCCGCCTTTGCCGGGTCTTTCGCCCAGATCAGGCCCGCCAGGGAGTAGAGGTCCGGAGAATTGGGGGCCAGCGCAAGCGCCCGGGCGACCAGTTCCTGGGCCTGTGTGACCCTCCCCGCCTTCAGCGCATCGGCGCATTCCCGGACGATTTCCGATACCTGAGGGGAATAAGGCGGCTCTTCGGGCCCTACCACGGTCCAGAGGGGAATCTTTATCCGGCGCCATTCCTGCCGAATTTCATCCCAGACCTCCACCGGCTGCTCCGGGTCTACTCCGCCAACACCGGCCAGCGTTTGCAGGACCATCATCCGATCCGTGAACGATTCCCTCTGACCGAAAGCAAAACGGCGAAGTTCGTCCAGAGATTCCGGAGTGCCGATCAGAGCGAGCATCTCCGCCGGGAAATGACGGCTATCGTTCTCCCGAAACAGTTGGATAATCTGTTGGAGAAAGACGGGGTACCGGGCTATCAGAGACCGCAGCCGTTTCTGGAAGGTCTTTCGGTCTATCTGGTGTTCTAACCGGGATAGCAGGAGGTCTTGAAATTCGCGGCTGGCAAGACCGGGGGCAAACTGAGCGAACTGAAAGGTGGGATACCGGTCGGCAATACCCGGACCGGGGGCTTTCCGGTTGGCGGCCGCGAAGAAAGGACCCATATACATCCACACCGCTCCCTGCCTAACGGCCCGCTCCCAGAACCGCTGGGCCATCTGGAAATGGCCCAGATTGGCGGCCGCCGAGCCCAGCACGGTCAGGGCCAGCGCGTCCTCCAGTTCATCCGCCAGATCGCGATGGCGTCGGTACAGTCGGTATATCCCCTCATCGTCATTCAGGTACCCCAGCGCTTTGATGGCCAGTTCCAGTTCTACGGGGAGCGCGCAGGGCTGCTCCTGAAAAAAGCGGGCAACCTCCTCTGCCGCCTGTCGGTCGCCCAGGGCGATGTAAATCCGGACCATGGCCTCCCGCACGGGGACCAGTTCCGGATACTCGGCCAGCAGACGCTTCCCGACTTCCACTGCCTCGCGGAACCGACCGGCCCTTGTCAGTACTTCCATCTCCATTCCCCGAGGAACAGGCCAGCGGGGGGCAATGGAGGCGGCCCGACGGAGGTGACGGAGGGCTGTCTGAAAGTCGTCCGACAGAGATGCCCGATAGCCCAATTCAAACTGATACTCCGCCTCGTCCGCCTCGTCCGGAGAAACGCCCATCACTTCCTGTGCAATGGAAGAGAGGTCCTCCTCCAGTCTATCCAGCATATCCTGTACTTCCTCCAGAAGTTCATCAGGAATCGCCTCTCCGTACTCTACCACCTCCCGCAGGGCGCGTCGGGCGTGCGCGGACAGGTTCAGTTCGCTATACATCAGCCCCAGAAAGTAGTAGATGAGGAGATTATCGGGGTCCCGCCGCTGCGCCTCCTCCAAAGTGGAGATGGCCTCATCCATTTCGCCTATGCCGGCCAGCAAGAGGCTCCGAAGCACCAGCAGTTCCGACCGGCGCTGGAGATGAACGGGCGCTTCGTCCAGGACCTGCAGCGCCTCTTCCAGTTTCCCCTCTTCCTGAAAAGCCCGGGCCCGGAAGAGAATCTCCTCCAGACTGGGCCCCCGGGAAAGAGGGAGCTGAGGGTGTCGGCGTTTCGGTTTTTTGGCCATCAGACTCCTTCATTCACTTTGGACAAACCATGCCCCCATTTGGGCCTGAAAAGACACAGAGACACCGGTTTCTCTGTGTTCTTTGTGTCTTTGTGTGATCATAGACGGCGGATGCCCTTCCAGACCCGCTCCGGGGTCAGCGGGAACTCGTGGAACCAGACGCCGGTGGCGTCGTGGACGGCGGCCAGCAGGGCCGGCGCGGCCGGAAGGACCGGCATCTCTCCCATCCCCCGCGCGCCCCAGGGCCCGCGCGGGTCGGGCCGCTCCACGATAACCGATTCCACCCGCTCCGGCACATCCAGCGCGGTGGGGATGAGATAGGTGCTCAACCGGTCGGTGAGGACATACCCCTCCTGGACGATGAAGTTCTCCACGGTGGCCCAGCCCAGCCCCATGACCACCCCTCCCTCTATCTGCCCTTCCACCGTTTGGGGATTGATGGCCTTCCCCACATTGTCAGCGCAGACGACCCGGGGGATCCGGATCTGCCCGGTCTCGGTATCCACCTCCACCTCCACCGCCTCGGCCGCATAGCCGTAGGCGAAATTGGGGGTGCCGTAGCCGGTCTGAGGGTCAAAGGGAGTGGTCCGGGGAGCCAGATAGGTGTATTCGGCGACGGCGGGCCGCTCCTCCGCGCGCCACTTCTCCAGCGCGGCAGCTGCCGCACCCCGGATGGCGTTCCCGGCCATAAAGGTGGTTCGGGATGCGGAGGCGGAGCCGGAACTGCCGGGACTGGTGGCCGTATCGGAGGGGATCAGGCGGACCCGCTCTACCGGAATCCCCAGCGCTTCTGCGGCCATCTGGACGATGACGGTATGGGCACCCTGGCCCACTTCGGCGCTGCCAATGTAGACGACAGCCTCCTCAATCTCCGCCCCACCGCGCAGTTCCACCTTCGCCCAGCAGTTCTCCTGGTAGCCGAAGGAGAAGCCGACGTTTTTGAAACCGGCGGCGAAGCCGATCCCCCGCCGAATTGGGCCGGAGGGTTGGGGGAGTTCCGGTTTGCGCCATCCGGTCTCCGTCTTCGTCCATCCGGCGGCGGCCGCGCACCGCTCCACCACCTCTACCAAATGTACCCCGCCGGGGAGGGGAGTGCCCATCGCGGTCAGGCTCCCCTCCCGCAGGAGGTTGCGCACCCGCAGTTCCACCGGGTCCATCCCCAGCGCCTCGGCCAGTTTGTTCATCTGCATCTCGGCCAGGAAGATACCCTGAGGGGCGCCGAAACCACGCGCCGCCGCGCTGGGCGGGTTATTGGTGTAGTAACCGTCCACATCCACCTTGACATTGGGAATCTCGTAGGGGCCGGTGCAGGTGACCGTTAAATTCCCCATTACCTTATTGGTGGTATAACAATAGGCGCCGCCGTCGGCGACGACTCGCACTTCCGCCGCCACCAGTTTCCCCTCGCGCGTCGCACCCCACTTGCAGCGGGCCCACACGGGATGCCGCTTGCCGTGCCCGATGATGGACTCCTCCCGGGTCCAGACAATTTTGACCGGACGGCGCAGTTTCCAGGCCGCCAGGGCCAGGACAATCTGGACGGACATATCCTCCCGCCCGCCGAAGGCGCCGCCGATGGCCGGATAGATGACCCGAACCTGCTCCGGCGGGATGTTCAGCGCATGGGCGATCTGCTGCTGGTCCTCCCACGTCCACTGCCCGGCGACAATGACGGTCACCCGGCCCTCTTCGTCTATATAGGCCAGGCCGGCCTCCGGCTGGAGGTACGCGTGCTCCTGGGAGGGGAGCCGGTATTCGGCCTCCACGATGACGTCGCATTGGGCCCAGGCGGCCTCCACGTCTCCCTTGCGAATCTGATGGTGGCTGATCCAGTTCCCCTCCGTCTGGAGTTCCGGGTGGATAGGGTTCGGGGCACGGGGCGGATGGATGGGATAGGCATCCGGTTTCATCGCCTCCAGAGGGTCGGAAATGATGGGCAGGTCCTGGTACTCCACCCGAATGAGGTCCCGGGCGCGGGCGGCGGCCTCCTCTGTCTCAGCGACGACCAACGCGACCTGGTCGCCCACAAAACGGACCACATCGGCGCCCTCTTTGCCGGAGCCGGGCCCGCAGAGGACGGGCTGATCGGGGGTCTGGAGGCCGTACTCGTTGACGGGCACGTCCTTCGCGGTGAAAATCGCGACCACACCGGGAACCTGTTCGGCTTCCGATGTATCTATGCTCAGGATGCGGGCGTGGGGCCGCCCGGCGAAGAGAATCTTGGCGTGGAGCATCCCCGGCATAGAGAAGTCGCCGGGATACCTCGCCCGGCCGGTGACCTTGTCGCGAGCGTCTACGCGGGGAATCGGTTTGCCGACAACTTGTTCGGACATGGTCAGTACCTCGTATGACGGTTACAGATTTTTGCGCACTGCGTACTACGTATTCCGTTCCAGAAGATTGCACCACATTGCCTCTTCATCGGCTCCGTAAAGGGTTTGAAACTCCTGCTCCAGTTGGTCCAGTTTGGCCTCCAGAATCTCTGCCAGGGTCTGACCCCGGGCATCGCGAAAGGTCTCACCCACTTCAGCGGCGATGGCGTAAATCTCACTACGGGATCGCCTCCCACCGCCCCGACAGTTTCTCCATGACCTGCGGCAGCGTGGTGTACTCCATCTCCTCCATCGGCAGCCGGTGGGGCTCAAAGGGGCCGTGGCGGCGGAAGTGGTCGGCGATGACGTTGCAGAGGCGGCGCGCCTCGTCAAAGCCCGGGTCGTCAAACATATCCCGGGGCCCCACCAGCCGCCCGCCGGCGATCTGGAAGCCCAGCGAGACGACGCGCGGCGGGCCGTCAAAGCGGCTGGGCGTGGCGTGGTAGAGGGGGACGGGCATCAGCGGGCCATAGTGGGAGCCCCGCATCCAGCCCTCCACGATGTGGGGCATGGTGAACGGCTCCAGCACCTCGCCGACGGCCGGAAACTCCCCCTGGCTGCGGACGATACAGACCGGGTCATCCTTCCCCACGTACCGCCCGGCGATGAGGGAGAGGCGCTGGGTGGAAGAGACGGCGGCGATTTCCCCCTTTTTGGTGTAGACGGCCTTGACCGCGTAGCGGCCTGGCGCGCCGATGAAGACCAGCAAGTCGTAGAGTTCCTCCGGGGTGTCAAAGAAGACCCGCTTGCTCTCCTTCACGTCGTGGACCTCAAAGCGGAAGCCCTCGTGCATAGCCGGAGAAATGACCAGACCGGCAGTATTGAAAGGGTCGGCGAACATCCGGTAGAGGGGGAGATTCCAGGCCCCGGCGGAGGTCTTATCGGCCATGAAGATGAGCACCGGCTCGGAGGGCCGCTCAGTGAACTCCATCTCCGCCACGCCGGGGCCCATCCCTTTGACGTTGCCGGAGAAAGCGTCTGCCAGCAGGTCCTGCCCGGCGCCGTAGAGTTTCAGCCGTTCGGCGACTTCGGTGCAGGCCTCAAAGGTCTCCCAGGCCAGCCGGTGAATGTCGGGGTGATCCACCCCCTTGCGGTGGGTCATGATAAGTTGCAGGTCATCGCCGCAGGCGGTCACATGGAAATCCACGATGATGTCTTCCTTGACCGCCGCCTCCAGCCGGTCCTCCGCCTCTTCTATGAGTTCATCGTGGACGCTGGAGTGGCCCACGAACCCACCGACGTCCGCCTTAATGACACTGAGCGTGATGTGGTCCATTTTTCTTTCCCTCCTTTCCGGGTCGTCACGGCACACCCCTTTGCTCCGTACCTTACTCCGAGCAGCCTGCACTGCGGAGAGATGTCGCTACTTCAGTTTCTCCTCTCCTCCGAAGGGCCGGTAGGGGCTCAGTTGATCCAGAATCTCCCGGTCCTCCGGCGTGAGCGCGTCCTGCACCATCCGGGCCAGAAGGACACCGACCCCCGGGCCCAGCATATATCCCTGCCCGCACATCCCGACGGCGTAGATGTAGCCCTCCAGTTCCCGCGCCCAGCCGATGATAGGGAAGCCATCGGGGGTCATCGGATAGAGGCCCCGCCAGGTCCGCCGGACCTTGATGTTGGCCAGTTTCGGCATCAGGTCCACCATCCGCCGGGCAATCATGGGCAGGAAGACGGAGGTCTCCCGCCGGTCGGTGCCGATGATGGGCGGTTCGGGGGTGATGCAGAAGACGATGGGGCCGGGTTTGTGCTGGTAGAAGTAGTAGTTTTTGGAGCCCTCGGCGGGGCGGATGTCCACGACCATCGGCTCCAGGAACCGGGCGACCGGCTCAGTGATGCCCGCCTCGTGGCAATCCGGCACCACGGGCACATCCAGCCCGGCCATCTGGGCGACGGCGCGCGCCCAGGGCCCGGCCGCGTTGACCACCACCTCGGTGGCGTAGCCGCCCCGATCGGTGCGGACGCCCACCACCCGTCCCCGGCGACGGATGATGCCGGTGACCCGCTCCCGGAAATGGAACTCGGCCCCCCGCTCCCGCGCCCGCATGTAGAACGCATGCGCCGTCAGCAACGGAGAAGCGGAGCCGTCGCCCGGAGAGTAGGTCCCACCGATCAGCCCGTTCGGATTCAGGTCCGGGATGACCTGCAGGAGGTCGTCCCGGTCCAGCCAGCGGATGTTCAGCCCGTAGGACTGCTGGACCTTCAGCAGGTTCTTGAGGACCTGCTCCTCCTGCTCCCGATAGGCGACGAAGGAGTACCCGCCCTGGTACCATTCAATGTTGTCGCCGTAGGTCTCCTCCCAGGTGGAGAAAATCTCTATGGACTTGAGACAGAGGCGGATTTTGGCGGGGTCGGAGTGAGTGGCGCGGATGCCGCCGATGGCGGCCTTGTTGGAGCCCTGTCCGGGACTGGCGAACTGGTCAATGACCAGGACTTTCAGGCCGGCATCGGCCATGAAGAAGGCGGCAGGCAGGCCGATGCTCCCGGCACCGACAATCACCACATCGTAGGTCTGGGTGGTCATAGTGCCTCCTGAATGTGGGCCTCTTCGTCTTGACGATTTCAGGATGTCTATATCGCTATCGGGGCGGAAATCCGAACGCAGAACGGAGCCAAACAGTGCCAGGCGAGCGATCCGGTGTTCCCGACAAAACCGGGCCAGTTCCTCCCTGTCTATCTGCACTTCTGCCATTGTCCACCCTCTCTGCGGGCCGAAATTGTCGGTCAGGGAACGGTGCCACCACAGGAGGCGTAGTTGGCGTTGTGCTCCTCCTCCGTGCGGGCGAAGAGGTGGCTCCCGTCCTTTTTGTGGCAGTCGGCGAGGAAGTAGAAGTAGTCGGTCTGGGCCGGGAAGGCGGAGGCCTGGATGGACGCCAGGCCCGGACTGCAGATGGGGCCCGGGGGGAGGCCGGGATAGCGGTAGGTGTTGTACGGGTGGTCTATGTCGGCCAGGGAGTTCACCCCCAGTTCGTCAAAGTAGAGCCGACGCCACCACTTCCCGGTCTTCTCGTCGTAGCCCAGGGCGTACTGGACGGTGGGGTCAGCGTTGAGGAGCCAGCCGTTCCGCAACCGGTTCAGGAAGACGCTCGCGATGACGGGCCGCTCTTCAGGGATGACGGCCTCCCGCTCCACCAGCGAGGCCAGGGTGACCAGTTGGTGGACGGTCAGGCCCTGGTTGGCCGCACCCAGCCGTATCTCCTCGGTCACCCGCGCGTCAAAGGTCGCCAGCATCCGGGCCACCACGTCATAGGCCGTCACTTCCTCCGGCAGACGGTAGGTCTCCGGGAAGAGATACCCCTCCAGGGTGGTCCCCGGCGGCAGGTTGGCCAGGAAGGGGTAGTCCTTCAGGTCGGTCTCCCGCCAGCCGGCCGTCACCAGGGCGATGAAATCCGCCTCGGCGATGCCGGTCTGCGCGGCGACGGTGGCGGCGACCTCCTCCAGACGGAGCCCTTCGCGGACGGTCACCACCCGCTCCGGGCGCAGGCCGGTCTGCAGCGCCTCGGCGATTTCGGGAATGGTCATCGTCTGGCGCAGGGTGTAGGTGCCGGCCTCCAGCCCGGCGTCCATGCCCTTGTACTGGAGGTAGCGGCGGAAGAGTTCGGCGTTGGAGATGAGGCCGGCCTCCTGGAGGCGCTGGGCGACCGACGCCGCCGTCTCCCCGGGCTGGACGACGAAGGTGACCGGAGAATTGTCGGTGCCGGCGGGGCGCTGGAGTTCGTCGGCGTGCATCTGGATGTAGGTCTCCAGGGCGACATCTTTGGGGGAGCCCGCCGCGCTGAGGTTGCAGAAGGAAAGGCCCAGCCCGCCGGTCCGGCGGAACGTCCATACGCTCCCGCCGACGATGACGGCAACCGAGGCCAGCGCCAGCAGAAAAGCCGCAACGCGCGTCGTCTGTTGCTTCTGTTTCCGTTTCTTCCGTTTCGTCACGGTTTCAACCTGTGGGGGCAGGAATGGTTCGGCCGATCAGGGCGACCTGGGCCAGCGGCAGAGATTCAGCTTCCAGCCGGGTCAGGTTGACGATGCGGCTGGCGTGCTGAATGTCAATCCCGACCAGGTGTCCCTCCTGGTCAAAATCCAGCACCACTCCCGGCGCGACCTCGCGCGAATCCACGCTGGTCTTCTCTGAAAGGTCAATATAGAGCGAATCGGTATCCGGATAATAGTGGAATTTCACCGCTTCACCTCCGAAAATCCCGGTCAGGAAAGGCGTTGTGCACGGTCACGCCGTCTTCCAGGGTCACCGCGCGCAGATACCTGCCCAGTTCGGGGATGAAAATCCAATAGCGGACGCGCCCGTCCGGCTGCACCTCCCGCCGCACCGGTTCGCGGAGCGCCTTCTCGCACCATTCGCGCCGGATATACGGGCGCTTCCGCAGGACTTGTTCCTCAAAATACCGGGTTGTTTTCACGTTCGCGGCAGGTCTCCAGAAACCCCTGCAGCAGGACGGCGGCGGCGACGGCGTCCACCTCGCCGCGCCGGCGGCGCTTTCCCGGCCGACGGGTCGTTTCCAGAATCTCCTGGGCGACGACGGTGGTGTACCGTTCGTCCCACAACTCCACCGGCACCGGCAGCGTCTCCGCCAGCGCTCGCGCGTACGCTTCCACCCAACGGGCCTGAGGGCCCACCTCGCCGCGCAGGGTCAGCGGCCGTCCGACAACCACCCGCTCCGCGCCGTATTCGGCGACCAGACGGGCGATGGCGGCGAAGTCCTCGGCGCGGGACCTTCGCTCCACCACGCCCACCGGTCGGGCCACCGTTCCGGTGGGGTCGCTGACCGCCACGCCGATCCGCCGTTCCCCCAGGTCCAATGCCAGCACGCGCATGGTAAAAGGAATCACAATTTCCCCTGGTTTGCTAAACTGACAAAATCTTCCAGTGTGACCACTCTAACTGTTTCAACGTTCCGAATATACTCCCGCCACTTACCACTGGTGAAATAATCGCGCTTGCTCCAGCCCCTTCCCCCCAGTACTACATAGGCCCGATTGTACTCCCCTGTCCGGATGGCCTCAGCCAAACACATAATTTCGTAAGGGACTTTCTGCTCCGCAGTGCCAGAGACTTGTTGCCATTTCAAGGAGATGATGATTTTCTCACCCTGGGCATTCGTTGCAACAATGTCGGCTTTGTGAGCGCCGCCACCCAGTCGTTGGCCTACGACAACTTGCTTTTCATAGGTGTAATTGCCATGTTCCAGAGCGGGCAGCACCATTTGCTCCAAGACGGCTCCGGTGGTGGTCTTTCTTGGATTCACGCAACCTCCTCTCGGCGAAAGATCAACAGATAATGATGAAGGGTTAGAAGATGCTCTTGTGAGTCTGAAGGGATGGAAGGATTATCTGGGACTACAATCACGATTTCCTTCAAGCGAAGATGATGATAGCGACTCAGATGTTCCAGCAGCAGAAGTCCTGCGGGCAAAAGATGTTCCCCTTCTCTCAGGTCTTCCGTCTTCACGGCCAGGAAACCACCAGGCAAAAGAACCTGGCGACAATCTTCAGCAATCCGATCAACGGTGTTCAGAAAACCCTGGAGATACGAGCGGGGAGGAACCTCTCCGGGAGTCCCATGGACATAAAGGAGTGAAAAAGGGCCATCCAAAGGGGATTCCTCACCCTCCGATTTCGTCACCGGATGAGAAGAAAGGCGGATTTCTGCCCACTGAGTTCCGCCAGCCGCAAAGCGATTTATCAGATTGCAAACGATTTCCGACTCCCACCGGTGGATCGGAAGGATCCATACCGAAGTGGTCTCCAGATCCTTATCCATTGCCTCCCCCTCCGGGATGGTCTCCCTGTGGACTCTCCAAGAAACAGGGTATGGAAGAGCAGGCCCCTCCTTTTCTTCCCCAATGGGTTTTTCAAAAATCGGCAGATACTCGTGAGCCAACAGCAGAAAGTTATGTTGAATACTCCGTGCATACCAAAAACCGGTTGTCTTGCAATTGTGCTGCCGCTTGATCACCAATTCCCTTAAACGGAACCCCGCATTGAGAAAGACCCGAATCACCTGGAATCCAACAGGTAAGACATACCGGGATTGTCGGGTATCCCCGATGAGCAGCGCACATTTTCCCCCGGGTTTCAGGACACGCAGACTTTCTCGGGCCACCTTTCCCATTTCCTCAAGAAACTGGGGGACAGAGAGAGAGGAAAGATCACCTTCCACCCGCGTGCTGTAGCGCACGATTCCGGCATAAGGGGGATGAGCACAGATTAAATCTACGCTTTCGGCTTCAATGAAAGAAAGCCTCCGAGCATCTCCAACGTAAACTTCCGGCTCGTAGACTGGCTTGATCCCCACCGATTGGGGGACCTGAAAGGAGAGATTCTCCCGTGTGAGTTGAACGGCCTGGGGGTTAATGTCTATAGCGATGCAACGTCGTCCCAACAGCTTGGCCTCTACTGCCGTCGTGCCACCGCCGACGAAATAATCCAGCACCAGGTCTCCTGGACGAGAGTATTTCAGAATCACATTGCGAGGAATATATGGAGACCAGTTCCCGCGATACCGTCCATCATGGGTGGCCCAATCACCCCGTTTCTTGAAACTCCAGACAGTGGTTGCTTCCTCCCGGAAGTCACTGGGTGCCCATGCCCGTATCCGCTTCCGACGAGCCAGTGAGGAGACGTTCACGCCGTAGACTTCCGTAATGATCTGTTCTAACTGACGAAACGAGATGCCAAAAGTAGCCCCAATTTCTGCATCGGGCATCCCGGCCGCCTTGGCCTTTAGCACGGCGGAGCGAAAAGCACGCTCTCCATGCTCCTGGCGGAGATGAGTTCCTAAATCTTGAGAAAAACGCTCTCCACAAACTGGGCAGGCTTTCACACTCATCGCAGTTACCAATCCTTCTCCCGCTCACCTTCAGCGGCATTCATCGGCCACTCTGGTCCCAATTTGGCTCTGAGCCCTGATCTGGCTATCCGACAGCTTTAGCAAAGTCATCTTCCAGGGTTGACATCTATCCGGATGCGCAGGGGGAGCAGGGGCATCCGCCCCGACCACCGGGGCCAGACCTCTATCTGGGGCGGTTGCGCCAGCGGCCACTGAGCGGCAAGCAGTTCGGCGGCCTGTGCGATGGGCTTCCCGCGCACCGTCTGCCGGACAACCTCGGGGTCCACCTCCGCCGCCGCGTAGCCCACCGCCGAGACGGCAAACTGGATGACGCCGTTCTGAGGGCCCGCCGTCGGCTCCCGAATCTCAAAGTCGGTATCTATCAGCACATGGTCGGGCGGGAGACGGCGTACCAGGGCGGCGTAGCCCACCGCCTCGGCATTATCCCGGTCCACCGCCATGCCGGTGACCAGCAGTTTCATATAGACCTGCAGTTTGTCCGCCTGTTCGTAGAGAAACCGGTCGTAGGAGACCTCGGCGGCCTGAATCTCCAGCGATTGCCGGAAGAGGACTTCGGTCGGCTCCAGGTACGTCTGCAGGCCCTGGTAGGCCTCCTCCAGCAGCCGGGCCGTCAACTGCTCCCGGGCCCGGTCCATGTCCTCCTGGGAGACGGCGCGGACCTCCTTGAGGCCGCCGCCCCGGGTCGGTTCGGGATTGATGACCCGCAGGGCCAGGGCGCTGACGCCTTCCACCTGGTTGATGAGGCCGGCGCCCACGTTGCCCGCCGGTCCCTCCTCCAGCGCCTCTATGGGGGCCGGGGCCTGTCCAAAGGGCGGCACGGTCACATCCTGGGTGGTGGCGAAGCGGACCGGGAAGGCACCGGCGGAGGTGCGGACGACGGTACGGGCGGGCACGGTGACCTCCTGGCCCAGCATGTTGGTGAAGAGGACGGTGCCGGTGGCCCGGCCCGATTCGTAGGCGGCGGTGCCGGTGGTCTCCACCTCCAGGTTGCCGGAGAAGTAATCGCCCACCCGGCGGGCGGGGATCCGTCCGCCAGCGGCGTCCACGGCCTGCGTATCCAGCCCGGCCCAGACGGGGACGGTCGCCCGGACGGTCTCCACGGTGGGGACCAGGGTGACGGTGGCCTGGGGGACGACGGCGTAGGCAAAGGCGAGGATGACCAGCAGGGTAGCGATGAAGACGGTCAGCCGGGCGCCCAGGCGGACGCTCTGGGCCCAGGGCGGGAGCAGGCGGGCCGGGGGTGGGCGGAGGGGGATTTCCTCCTCCCACCAGGCGCGGGGCGGCGGCTCCAGGGGTTCCCGTTCCGGAAGGGGCCAGTGCCGGGCCGCCTCCGCCTCGGCGACGGAGGCGAAGGCCGGCAGCCCGATCCAGCGGACGTAGGCCCGCCGGTCCGGGTCCTCGGAGACGACGGCGACCTCAGCGCCCAGCCGCTCCGCCTCCCGGCGCACCCGTTCGCCGTCCAGCGGGTTGGAGAAGAGACGGGTCTCCCAGGGAAGGACGATGATGATCCGTCCGTTTACGGCACTCCGCTGCGCTCCGGGCCTGACTACGAACGCCTGGCGGATGCGGTGGCGCAGGACGGCCAGGTCATCGTCGGGGTGAAGGGAGATGATGCGCGGCATTGCAGATTCAGCAGATTGCAGATTCAGCAGATTGCAGATTCAGCAGATTGCAGATTCAAAATTGCAGATTCAACAGATTCAAGGTGGTCTGTGGTCGGTGGTCGGTGGTCTATTTAAAGACATCTGACGGGATGGGTAATCGCTGGCAGCGGAAAAAGGTGCACAGGAGGGAGAGCGCGCCCGCTTTGGCAAAGATGCTCAGAACGTCCGTATCCAGCAGGAAGCCCTTCATCGGTTTTCCAGCAGGAACCGCACGTCCTCCGCCACCTGCTCCGGGGAGCGGAGGGCGATGCGGCGCTCAATTCCCCGCGCGGCCAGGATTTCCTTCATCTCCTCCCGCGAGAGGCCGGCCATCTCCGCCGCCCGCCCCAGGGAAATCTCCCCCCGTTCGTAAAGGGAGAGGGCAAGTTCTGTTTTCAGTTCCGGCCGGAGGGTGAAAAGACTGCGATAGGCGGAGAGTCGGAGATTGTCTTCGCTCTCAAACAGTCCACGCTCTACCAGCAGGCCGATTTTCTGGGAGAGAGCAGGTAAAGCCACCGTTTCACCTCCATATTCGTGGAGGAGAGGCCTCCACTACCCCCCAAATAAACGCGTGCGTATCCAGCAGTAACTTCATGCGTTATCCGTCCAGAATTCGTCGGGGAGCGGCTCATCAAAATCTGGACTGGTCCAAATGGCTCCCGGATGCAAACCGGCCACGCGAGTCGGTACGGGCACAAGACGGGCGACAGGGGTCATGCCGTCTAAAAGAATCCACTCTACCCCTGAGGCTACCTGGGAGAGCAATTCGGGTAACCGCGCTTGGGCTGTAACTACCTACGCCGGGGGCTAAAAGCCCAATGGCACTAACTTTTTCGGCGTGCTTGCCTCACCCCTCCCCCGGCCCCTCCCCCAAGCGCAGCGATGGGGGAGGGGGGATAAAGGGGGGTGGGGGTAAATGTTCGCACCATCGGGCGAAAAGCCCCTGGCTCAGATGCGAAGCCCCTTTCAGGGGCTTCCGGATAGCCCGTCAGGGCTTTGGTATCTGAGCCTGCCGCTTCAGTGGCAGGCGGAAGTGGGCATCCCAGCCATCAGGGTAGGTAGTTACGAGGCGCAGAAAATTCAATTTTTCAAAACCGATGACCCGCCCGGTCTTATCCTTCATCCAGATCACTTCGTCGCCCGTCTCTTCGCAGATATATTCGTCTTGAGGGTCACCCAACCAGACGGTAAGGGTATTTCCCATCTGGTCGTAGTAGACTTTTACCTGGGCCATATCCGCATCCCTGACTGACGCCCTACGCGCCGCCCAGCACCTCCCGCAGGAGTTGCGGGGCCCGGCGGAGCGCCTCATCCAGGCGGCGGGCATCTTTGCCGCCCGCCTGGGCCAGAGTGGGCCGTCCGCCGCCGCCACCGCCCACCACCTGGGCGATGCCGCGCACCAGTCTCACCGCGTCCACCCCCTGCCGGGTCAGGTCGGGGGTGACCGCCGCCACGAAGGCCGGACGCCCCTCCAGGACCGTGCCCAGCACTACCACGCCGGAGCGGACCCGCTCCCGGTACCAGTCCGTCATCTCCCGCAATGTGTCCATATCCGGGACGTTCACCCGGGCCACCAGCAGGGGCACCCCGGCCACCTCCTGAACCTGGTCCAGCAGGTCCTCCAGTTGGTAGCGGGCCAGCTGCCGCTGCAGCCGCGCGATCTCCTTGCGGGCCGTCTGGAGTTCGTCCTGCAACTCCAGGACTTTGCGGTTCACCTCCTCCGGCGAGCAGAGGAGATGGGCCGAGATGGACTCCAGGGAGCGCATGTGTTTCTGAACCCACTCCACCGCGCCGCGTCCGGTCACCGCCTCAATCCGGCGCACGCCCGCGCCGATGCCCTGCTCGGAGATGATGTAGAAGAAACCGATTTCGCCGGTCTCGTCCACGTGGGTGCCGCCGCACAGTTCCTGGCTGAAGGGCTCCTCGGGCCAACCGATGCGCAGCACCCGCACCACGTCGCCGTATTTTTCGCCGAAAAGGGCAATGACGCCCTCCGCAAGCGCCTCCCGGTACGGTTTATACTCCCAGATGACCGGGTAGTTGGCCAGGATGGCCTCGTTGACGCCGCGCACGACCCGGTCTATCTCGTCCTGGGTGAGCATAGCGCCGTGGGTGAAGTCAAAGCGCAGCCGGTCCGGGGCGACCAGGGAGCCGGCCTGCTGGACGTGTTCGCCCAGAACGTAGCGGAGTTCGTTATGGAGCAGGTGGGTGGCGGTGTGGTTCCGGGCGATGTCCATGCGCCGCTCGTAGTCCACCAGCGCCCAGGCCCGCTCGCCGACGCGCGGGGTGCCCAGAGTGACCTCGCCCACGTGGACGATGAGGCCGGGGACGGGCCGCCGCATGTCGTCCACCCGGATTTCCCAGACCGGCTCCTCCGCCTCCGGGCTGGCGAAGGCGGCGATGTAGCCCGTATCGGAGACCTGACCGCCGGACTCCACGTAGAAGCAGGTCTCGGAGAGGACGACTTCCACTTTGTCGCCGACGCGGGCGGCCTGGACCGACTTGCCGTCCCGCAGGATGGCCGCGACGGTCGTCTCCATCTCCGTCGCCTCGTACGGGTCGTGCAGGACCCCCTCCGGACCGAGCAGGCCCCTTTTCTGCAGGCTCTCCAGCAGGTCCCGGTACACCCGCAGGCTCTCTTCGTCTATCTCCTCAAACATTTCCGCCGCCCGGGCGCGGGCCCGTTGCTCTTCCATTGCGGCGTGGAATCCCGCCTCGTCCACCGTCAGACCGTGCTCCTCGGCCACGTCCCGGATAATCTCCATCGGGATGCCGAAGGTGTCGTAGAGCCGAAAGGCGTCCCGGCCGGGGATGATGCGCTCCCCGCGCTCCTCCACAGCGGCGATCACCTCGTCCAGACGGGCCAGTCCCGCGTCCAGTGTCTTCAGGAAGCGCAACTCCTCCTGGCGGATGGTGGTGAGGATGAACTCCCGCCGCTTCTCCAGTTCGGGAAAGACGTGGCTCATCCGCTCAATGACGACCTTCGCCACTTCGTCCATAAACGGACGGGTAAAGCCGATTTTGCGCCCGAAGCGGACGGCCCGGCGGAGGATCATGCGCAGGACGTAGTTGCGGCCCTCGTTGCCGGGGAGCACCCCGTCTCCGATCAGGAAGGTAACGGCGCGGGCGTGGTCGGCAATGACCCGGTAGCCGACGATGTGCCGCTCCCGCTCCTCGTCGGTATGGCCCAGGAGTTTCTGGACCCGGTCCATTATGGGGGTGAAGAGGTCGGTCTTGTAGTTGGAGTCCACGCCCTGCAGGATGGCTACCAGTCGCTCCAGGCCGGCGCCGGTATCCACGTGTTTGGCCGGCAGGGGCTCCAGGGTGCCGTCCTCCTTCCGGTTGTACTGGATGAAGACCAGGTTCCAGAGTTCAATGTACCGCCCGCAATCCCGGTTGACGCCGCAGACATGGGTCGGGTCGTCTTTTTTGGTGCAAAACTCTGGCCCTCGGTCGTAGTGGATTTCGCTGCAGGGGCCGCAGGGGCCGACGTCGCCCATCTCCCAGAAGTTGTCCTTGCGGCCGAAGAAGAGGATGTGGGAGGGGTCAATGTCGGTCTCGGAGCGCCAGTACTCGGCGGCCTCGTCGTCGCGGGGAAGGTCGCCCTGGTCGTCCTCAAAGCAGGTGGCCCAGAGCCGCTCTTTGGGCAGGCCCCAGACCTGGGTGAGGAGTTCCCACGCCCAGGCGATGGCCTCTTTTTTGTAGTAATCGCCGAAGGACCAGTTGCCCAGCATCTCAAAGAAGGTATGGTGATAGGTATCCCGGCCTACGTCCTCCAGGTCGGCGTGCTTGCCGGAGACGCGCAAGCACTTCTGGGTATCGGCGGCCCGCTTGTAGGGACGGGTGCCGATGCCCAGGAAGACGTCCTTGAACTGGTTCATTCCGGCGTTGGTGAAGAGAAGGGTGGGGTCATCCACCGGCACCAGGCTGGAACTGGGGACAATGGTATGGCCCCGGGCGGCGAAGAAATCCAGGAAACTCTGTCGGACTTCGTCGCTGGTCCACTTTTTCTTGCTCATGGGCGCTCCTCGTCAACGCTTTGTGACGCGTATTGTAGTCTAAAGGGGGGAAACTGTCAACTTTGCGCTTCAAGCGGGCTTATCAAGTTCGGGTTACTGGTCAAATCCATATTCGGGGGTATAATAAAATAGTCGCTTGCTCTGATCAGGAAATCGTATGCACAGGGGGAATTCCATGCAATCCGATTTTGATCGGGAACTTTTCAAATATTTCACCGATGTTGACCATCTACGCGGCCTCTTTGAACAGTGGCTCAGTATGCCAACCT
>CALDFY010000207.1 GCA_937942115.1 uncultured Anaerolineae bacterium
AAATCCGCGTCTATCTGCGTTCATCTGCGTCCTACCCCAACCGCTTCCGGAACCGCGCCGCCGCCACGACCATAATCGTCACCCCGAAGACCGCCAGCGCGGCCACCTGCTCCGTCAGCACCGAAAGCCCCACCCCCTTCAGGATGATCCCCCGGATGATGACGAGCATATACCGCAGCGGGACGACGGTGCTGACGGCCTGCAGGGCCTTCGGCATGGCCTCAATGGGGAAGAAGAAGCCGGAGAGGAAGATGGAGGGAAGCAGCGTCAACCAGACCAGGAGCATCGCCTCCTGCTGGGTGCTGGCGACGCTGGAGACGAAGATGCCGATGCCCAGCGAGGTGACCATAGAAAGGGCCAGCAGGGCCAGCAGCAGGAGCAAACTCCCGTGGATGGGGACGCGGAACCAAAAGACGGCGATGGCCAGTACCTCCAGAATGTCAAAGAACGCTACGCCCACGTAGGGCGCGATTTTGCCCACCACCATCTCTATGGGGCGAATCGGCGTGACCATGAGTTGCTCTATCGTCCCCCGCTCCCGCTCCCGGACGATGGAGAGGGCGGTGAACATGGAGGTGAGGAGAAACAGGATCATCGCCACCAGACCGGGGATCATGAAGTTCGCGCTACGCATCTGGGGGTTGTACCAGACGCGCGGGCGAACCTCCAGCGGGGTCACGGTGGCGGCGGATGCCCCGATGCGGCGCTCCAGGAGTCGGAGGCTGTGGGCCAGCCCCACCTGCTGCGACGCGGCGTAGACGGTGTTGGCGACGTTGGGGTCGGAACCGTCAATGACGACGGCGACGACGGCCTGCCGCCCGGCGGCGACGTCGGCGCCGAAACCGGCGGGGATGATCAGCCCCGCCCGCACCGTGCCCCGGTCCATCAGGTCCGCCAGTTCCTCCTCGCTCCCCACAAATGCGATGATGTCAAAGTAGTTGGAGGCGCGGTAGGCAGCGATCAGGTCCCGGCTCTGAACGGTCCGGTCGGCGTCCAGCACCGCCGTGCGCAGATGGCGGATGTCGGTCGTGGCCGCGTAGCCCAGGAGGAAGAGTTGGACCACCGGGATAAGGAACATCACCATCAGCGCGCGCCGGTCGCGCAGGATGTGGAGCAACTCTTTCCGGGCAACGGTCAGTGTGCGCCCCATCGCTCCTCCGGATGAAGGCGGGGAAGGAAGAAGAAATAGAGGCCAGCAATTCGCCGGCCTCTATCACCGCATTCGCCCGGGCTCCTCTGCCTTCTCCAGCACCCCCGGTGGGACTTGAACCCACAGCCAGCGGCTTAGAAGGCCGCTGCTCTTCCTCTTGAGCTACGGGGGCATCTACCGATTCGGCTTTTCACGACGGGGGGCCAAAACGGGCGCGGGCGGCATCCCCACCGCACTATTTATTCCACGACCGGCTGCAACCCCTTATAGACCTCCCGGCCCCCCAGAGTCCGCAGAATGGTCTCCGCCGAACGCCCAACCAGCCCCGAGAGTTGGCGAGGGGTCAGCGGTGTATTGCCGTTGGCCAGAAATACCCGAAAGACGGCGTCCACCAGCGGCAGTTCGGGGTGAAGATACCCCTCCTGATGGCTACAGTGCTCCCGAATCAGGTGTTCCAGGCCGTCCATCCGGGTCACTTCGGCCGTCTCCGGGTCCACCCAATCAATGGTCTCAATGTCCAGATGGTTGGCGAACGCGGCCCGGTGTTCCGGGCAGAGATGATGCCAAAGTTCCACCCGCAGGTTCCGGCCGGTCTGCTCCCACCAGCGGCGGTTCATCTGGAAAGGGGTATCTATGGTCGGTCGGATACGGCTCAAACGCTTCCCGGAAAGAGTCATCTCCGCCATTTCTATCCTCTACTACCGGCTACTACCATCCAGGCCGTCCCCGACTGACCCAGTAGTAGTCGCCGACGAAAGTGTACCGGTCGTCGGTGACCAACGTGGTCAGAATCGGGCCGGGGGGCACTCGCATCACCAGGTTGACCGCGCTGTAGAGGGTGGCCGCGTGCACGGTTCCCTGAGGGCTCAGTTTAGCCAACTCGGGGAAGATTTCGGCCACCACGTCGGCCAGGGAGCGGCGCTCGCGCCGCATCCGCTCCTCGGCCGCATCCAGGGCAGCGGGGTCGGTAACGGCAATCACCAGCAGTTCATCGTACTCGCAGGAAATCATGTGACGGCCCATCTCAAAGCGGAGGGCGCCGTCCTCCACGCTGACGGCCCGGACCCACTCCCGCTTCGGGCGAGTGGGACGGCGCCGGATCAACACCACGCCCGGCTCTTCGGCCCGCCGGATTTCCACGTAGGCGCCGACAGGCAGGTCGTACCGTTCATACCACTCCCCCAGACCGTAGACAAAACGGCGCTCCCGCACCACCCAGCCGGGCATCTCCTCCCCGGTTTCCTCATCCCGGAAGGTGAAGCGAATGCGGTGGGTCCGCCCGGTCGGACACACCCGCGCCACGGCGGGGGAAAGAGGCAGGGTGCCGGACCGGCGATGGGGATAGGTCAGCACCACCCGAACCGGCTCCTCTACTTTCGGCGGGGCGACCATGTCGGACCATTCATCGCCCAGCCGGCGCTCCAGGTTGAGCAGCGACTCATCCAGCAGGCGGTGGTCGTACTCCACCTGGCGGGGGCGCAGCCGGGCCGGAGGGTCCAGAATCGGGGCCGGCTCCAGCCGTCGCAGGTACCACAGAATCTGCCCCGCCGGCCCCACCTCGTCAAACCGCTCGTCCTCAAAGAGGGCGTGATTGAGGGAGAAGAGTGCCAGTTGCGGATTGACCTCCTTCGGCATATCCAGGTAGCCGATCAGCGCATCGGCGGGCAACGGCCCACCCCCCGCTTCATCCAGCACGGCCTCGGCCACATTCAGTTGACCGGTGGAAATCTCCACCAGCAGGTCCTTCAGGAACCACTGTCCCAGGAGAGAGACAAACCCCGGCTCGGCCTCCAACCGGGCGGCCAGCGCATTCCGGACGAACTCCCCATAACGGGCATACAGTTCCTCCGGCGAAAGCGCGGGCCCCGGGTCTTCCGGAGGAACGTCGTTCAGTTTGTGAACGGGCAGTTCGGCGGCGAATTCCCGTACCCGCCCGTCCGGAAAGGCGACCTGAATGACCCGGAAGGGACCCAGTTGCGGATTGCGGCCGTCCCGGATGCCGACAACCTGGCCTCCCGTGAAATCCAGACTGGGGAAAAAGACGGTATCTCCCACCTGATAGGAGTTCTTGGGAAGATAAAGACTCCCACCGGAAAGGATGCGGGCGAGGCGTTCCTCTTCGTTGCGGCACCGGAAGGCCACCAGCGCCTGGGCCATTTCCTCGGTGGAAAGGGGCCTTTCCCGTTCCACCAGGAGGTTCTTCAAGTACTCCAGGTCATCCGGTGCAGGCTGAAAGGTCTCCCAGTATGAAGGTTCCTGTGTTTTTCGTTGAATCACGTCCGCTGTTCCTCAACCGAGCATCGCTTTGGCAGCCATCTGTAGCGGGATTATACCAGAATTCAATCGGTTTGACAAATGGCCCAGGGCTTTTCAAAGTTCTAACGCATTGAAGTAAGATGAGCGCCTGATACCGTCAAGGGGAGGCCCCTTTTGCCCCCACCCCCTTTATCCCCCCTCCCCCATCGCTGCGCTTGGGGGAGGGGGGAAGGGGAAAGGGGTTGGGCGGCGGCTTCGCCGCCGCCCAACCCCCTCAGTTCCGAGCCGCCGCCAGCAGGGAGCGCCAGCGGGTGTCCCCTTGCTTGCGGATGGGCCCCCGGGGCGGTCGCACCCCGCTCTGATGAATCCGGGGATCCAGACCCAGATAGGCCACCAGCACGTGGACGGTCTTGGCCCCCACCCCCGGCACACTCAACCGGCGGCGTCGCAGATCATCCAGGTGGGGGAACTCCCGATACAGGTCGCCAATGTGCTTCTTCGTCCGCCGAATCAGCCGGTCCAGGAACTGGAGGTGCTCCTCCGGGTCCCAGATTTCGGGGACATCGGGGGAGACCCCCCCGGCTCCGGTACGCTTCCAGCCGATTCTGTTCCCGCTGCCGCTCCGCCTCCAGTTCCTGCCACCGCTCAGCCAGGCGGAGCAGGTGATAGG
>CALDFY010000208.1 GCA_937942115.1 uncultured Anaerolineae bacterium
CCGAACATGCGCTCCATCGTGCGGAGCAAATCCTACGGTTCTGTGCAGGTCTTCTGGGTGGATGAGGACGCGCTGGCCCAATTCCTGGAAGAACTGGCTGCCTACTATCAGCAATATCCAGAAGTAGAGGCCGTTGTCCTCTTCGGCTCTCTGGCAAAGGGCTCCTTCTCCGTGGGAAGCGATATAGACCTGCTCCTGGTCTTGCGGGAGAGTTCTCTGACGTTTCCCGACCGCATTCCGGTCTATCTCCCCGACCGCGCGCCCGTGGACGTCCAGGTCTTCCCGTACACGGTGGACGAAATCCGCCGGGGCCAGCCGCTGGCCCGGGAGGCCCTCTCCTACGGACGGATCCTCTGGCAGCGTCCGGGCTTTCGGCGTGAACTCGCAGGCGCATCGCCTGCACCGTAGCGCAGGCCACCGGGCCTGTTCCTCACCCCCGGCCCCTCTCCTGACCAAGGGGTCAGGAGAGGGGGGATGGGGTTTTTGGGGCGGCGGCTTCGCCGCCGCCCCCAAAACCCCTCCCAGCCCCCTTTCCCTCTCCCCCAGGTGGGAGAGGAGAAGGGGGATCGGGGGTAGGGGTGAGGGCAAATCCCCCCTTCGGCGAAAAACCATCTATTTAGCCTCACCCCTCCCCCGGCCCTTCGGGCCACCCCCTCCCCTCTCCTGACCAAAGGGTCAGGAGAGGGGAGGGGGTAGCGGCGAAGCCGCTGGGGGTGGGGTGAGGAAGGCCGAATAGTCAGGGGGTGAGACGCCTGGTACTATCTCAGGGGCAGGCGGGGGCCCCATATAAGGAGGTGTGGCATGACTCCTCGTCGCTGGCCTGGTATCCTTCTGATCGCCGCGCTGCTGCTGCAGAGCGCATTCCCCGCGCTGGCCGCGCCGGCTTCCGCCCGCGCGGCCCCCTCCACCACCCTCTTCCCGCCCTGGTACGTCCTCTCCCCCGCGCGGCCGGCGAACCCCTGGGTGGTGGAAACGACCGTCGTCGGCACCGGCGCGCCGGTGGAGGTGGCCCAATCCACCCCGCCCGGCACCGTCCTGGAGCGGACCGTCGTCCTGGAGGACGGCGGGGCCGCCTGGTTCGTCGGCGGCCTCTCCCCCGGCCAGGCCGGCTCCGTCCTCTGGGTCTCCGGCGACCGGGTCGGGCTGGGGCCCGGCCTGGCCCCAGGCCGCACCGCGCGCCTGGCCCTCGTCGTCCGGCCCGCCGCCGCCCCCACCCCCGCGCCGGCCCTCGCCCCGGCCTCCCGTCAGCCCACCGACATCGGCCCGATGCAATCCGGCTCCACCACCCTCGCCATCGCCAAATCCGATAGCCCCGACCCCGTCGCCCAGGGCGCAGACCTGGCCTACACCCTCGTCGTCACCAACACCGGGTCGGAGCCGGCCGCGCGGGTCATCGTCTCCGATACCACCCCCGCCGGGACGGTCTTCGCCTCCGCCAGCGTCCTGGACGGCGGCGGGGCCATCTGGTTCCACGGCGGCCTCTCCCCCGGCGGGACCGGCACCTACATCTGGTTTACCAGCGACTTCATCGGCATCGGGAACGGCCTCCCCGCCGGCGCGCGCGCCATCCTCCAGTTCGTCGTCCGGCCCACCGTCCCCACCATGGACCAGACCGTCCTCCACAACGACACCTACAGCGCCAGCGCCCAGAACGCCGACCCCGTCGCTGGCGCGGACGTGACCACCGTCGTCAACGCCCCGGCCTTCGCCCTGGGCAAGGTCGCCTCCACCGACCCGGTCACCGCCGGAGAGCGGCTGACCTACACCCTCTTCCTGACCAACACCGGCCACCTGACCACGTCCCAGCCCTACACCATCGTGGAGACGCTGCCGGCCCACACCCTCTACGCCGATTCCATCCCCCCGGCCTCGGTGAACGGGAGCACGCTGACCTGGGTCCTCTCCGACCCCATCACCCCGGGCCATGCCGCCCAGGTCACCCTCGCCGTCACCGTCACCGCGCCGCTGACCGACGGCACCCCCATCGTCAACGCCGACTACCTGGCATATTCCGCCGAGGTCACCCCCACCGCCCACGGCGCTCCGGTCACCGTCACCGTTCGTTCCTGGCCCACCCTCTCCATCGGCAAGACGGATAGCCCCGACCCCGTCCAGGCCGGCGCCCTCGTCACCTACACCCTGACGGTGACCAACGACGCCGCCGCCATCGGCCCCGCGCTGGGCACGGTGGTCACCGACGCCCTGCCCACCTACGTCCAGTTCCAGAGTTGCAGCGACAATTGCAACCACGCCTCCGGGACGGTCACCTGGAACCTGGGCACCCTGGGCGTGGGCGAGTCCCGCACCCTGACCCTGGTCGGGCGGGTCTACAGCCCGCTGACCAACGGGACGGTGCTGACGAATCAGGCCGGAGCAAACGCCTCCAACGGGCTGGCCCCGGCCACCACCTCCGAGACGACGACGGTCGCCTCCGCCCCCGCCTTCACCGTCACCAAGACCGTCTCCCCCAGCGCGGTGGTCGCCGGGTCCACCGTCACCTACACCATCACCGTCGCCAACACGGGCAACGAGACGGCCCCGAACGCGACCGTCACCGATACCCTCCCCGCGCCCTTCACCTTCGGCGGCATGGTTCAGGGCCCCGCGCCCTCCCAGAGCGGGAGCGACCTCATCTGGACGGGACTGGTGGTCACCGGGACGATCTGGCCCTCCGGCTGGATCGCCCCGCCGGGCCCGGTGATGCTGGTCTTCACCGCCACCGCAGGCGGGAGCGGCACATTCTACAACGCCGTCACTGTCACCCAGGGCGCAGTGAGCGCGGCGACCGGCCCGACGGCCCCCGTCTTCGTGGGCGCGCCCGACCTCCACATCACCAAGAGCGATAGCCCCGACCCCGCCACGCCGGGCCAGCCGCTGGCCTACACCATCCGCTACACCAACACCAGCGCCGTCCCCGCCACCGGCGTCGTGGTCACCGACACGCTGCCGGCCTTCATCACCGGCGGCACGGCCAGCCCGCCCCCCTCCTCCGGCACGTTCGCCCCTGGCGAGACCCTCACCTGGACCCTGGACACCCTGGGCGGCAACAGTTCCGGCCAGATCAACCTCGTCGTCACGCTGACGGTGCCCATCCCGGACGGGACCGTCCTCACCAATACGGCGGGCATCGCCTGCGCCGAGGGCGTCTCCGACCAGACCGGGCCGGTCACGACGACCGTCCGCAGCGCCCCGGCCTTCCTGGTGACCAAGACCGCCTCCCACGACCCCGTCCGCCCCGGTGACCGGGTGACCTTCACCGTCGCGGTGACCAACACGGGCACGGAGGACGCCTCCGGCGTGGTCATCACCGACGCGCTGCCAGCCTACACGACCTTCGCCGACGCAACGTCCCCGTATATCGGCCCGGCAGACGGCGTCCTCACCTGGACTGTCGGGACGCTGAACGTGGGCGCGAGCGCCCTCTACACCCTGGCGGTGACGGTGGACTTTCCGCTGACCAACAGCCTGCAACTGGTCAACCGGGCCTTCGTCTCCTCGGACCAGGGCGTGACGGGCACGGCGGCGGCAACGGTCACCGTCCAGAGCGCGCCCGTCCTCTCCCTGGCGAAGGCCGACGGCCCCGACCCCGTCCCCTCCCGGGGCGCGCTGGTCTACACCCTGACCTTCACCAACACCGGCGACGCGGTCGCCACGGCGGTCTGGCTGACGGACACGCTGCCGACGGGCGTGGTCTACGCTTCCGCCGACCCGACCCCCACCTCCCAGTCCGGCCCGACCGTCGCCTGGTACTGGCCCTCCCTCTCCCCGCTGTCCGGCCCCCAGACCGTCGTCCTGACGGTCACCGTGGACCTCCTCCCCGACGGGACGGTGCTGACCAACGGGGCCCGGTTGGAGAGCGCCGAGGCCGGGCCCGTCACCGCCACGGCGACGACGACGGTGCAGACCGCCGACCTGGTGGCGGGCAAGGGGCGCGTGGAGCCGGACGTCATCGGCCCGGGCGGGGTGGTCACCTTCACCCTGCGGGTGACCAACGCCGGGTCGCTGGCGGCGACCGGCACCCGCATCACCGACACCCTCCCGGCGGGCTTCACCGCCGTCTACTCCGAAGCCGTGGGCGCGACGTGGGACTCCGGCACGGTCTGGACGGCGAACCTGGCGCCGGGCGCGACGGCGGCCATCACCCTGGCCGCCCAGGCCCCAACGACGCCGTGGGGGCCGGTCACCCGGACCGTCTTCAATACGGTCACCGTCTCCACCGCTGCGCCGGAGGATGACCTGACCGACAACCAGGCCGTGGCGTCGGTCCAGGTGATCCCCGGCCCGCCGTCCACGGTGACGCTGGCGGCGGCCCCGGACACCCTGCCGGTCGGGGCGCTTTCCACCCTCACGGCGACGGTCACCGATGCCTACGGCAACCCCGTCCTGAACGGGACGCCGGTCACCTTTGCGACGTCGCTGGGCGCCCTCCTCCCCGCCTCCGGCTGGGCGACGACGGGCGGCATCGCCACGGCGCAACTGACCTCCACCCTCGCCGGGACGGCGCTGGTGACGGCGACGGCGGACTCCGTCTCCGATACCGCCCCCGTCACCTTCACCGCCGGGAACGTGGCCTATTTCGTCTTCGGCCCGGTCGCCGACCAGGTGGCAGGGGTGGACTTTACGGTGACCATCACCGCCTACGACGCCTTCGGCAACGTCGCGGCGGGCTTCAACGGGACGGTCGTCCTCTCCGATGTGACCGGGTCCCTTTCCCCGACCGTCAGCGACTCCTTTGTGAACGGCGTCCTGGCCTCCCAGACGGTCAGCATCACTGTGGCGCGGGCCGACCGGCCCATCTGGGCCATCTCGGGGACGATTCAGAGCGCCAGCAATCCCTTCACGGTGACCCACAACCTGGCGGTGAGCCTGGCGCTGGCCCCCCAGAACGGCATCGTCCAGGCCGGGAGCACGCTGACCTACTCGGCCGTCGCCACGGACGGATTCGGCAACAGTTGGGACGCGACGGCCGAGGTGACCTTCACCACCTCCGGCGGCAACTCGTTCCTGGGCACCCCGCCGGGCAACAATGTCTTCTCCGCGACGGTGGCCGGGACCTGGCCGGTGACCGGGACCATCGCGGGCCAGGGCGGCCCCGTCGTCGCCACCACCGCCGTCACGGTGACCCCCGGCCCGGCGGTCTCGCTGACGATCGCGCCGCGCGGTGCGGTGGTCGTCGCCGGCGACCGGGTGACCTACACCGCCGTCGCCACGGACGGATTCGGCAACAGTTGGGACGCGACGGCCGGGGTGACCTTCACCACTTCCGGCGGCAACTCGTTCCTGGGCACCCCGCCGGGCAACAAGGTCTTCTCCGCGACGGTCGCCGGGACCTGGCCAGTGACCGGGACGCTGGGCGCGGCCACGGACGGGACGACGGTCACCGTCCGGCCCGGCCCGGTGGCCGCGCTGGCCCTGGCCCCGGTGCCCGACCCCCAGACGGCGGGCGTCGCCTTCGGCCTGACGGTCACCGCGACGGACGGGTTCGGCAACGTGGTGGATGATTTCGCCGGGACGCTGAATCTGACCGACACCACCGGGACGCTGGCCCCGACGACCTGGTCGTCCTGGGCGGGCGGCGTGGCGAACCCCTCCGTCACCGTCACCCGGGCCTGGGTCGCCGACCGGATCACCGTCAGCCTGGCGGCGACGCCGACGATTCTCGCCGTCAGCAACCCCTTCACCGTGGTGGCGAACGTCCCGGCCGTGGTGGTCTACTCCGTGCCCTCGTCCCTGCGGGTCTGCGAATCGGCGCCCGTCACCGCCACCGTGACCGACGCCTGGAACAACCCGGTGGCCGACGGGACGGTGGTGACGTTCAACGCGACCATCGGCCTGGTCTTCGCGGAGAGCGGCGGGACGACCTACGTGACCCAGACGGTGGGCGGTGTGGCCCGCGCGACGCTGGTGGCGGGGACGCTCAGCGGGTCGGCGGCAACGTGGGCCCAGGCCGGAAGCGCCAACTCCGGCCTGCAGACGGTGAACATCATCACCCCCGGCCTGCCCGCGTCGGTGGCGCTGGTCGTGGCCCCGGCGGTCCTGGAGGTCGGCGGGACGGCCCAGATCACCGCGACGGTGCGGGACTGCGCGGCCAACCCCGTCACCGACGGGACGCTGGTGGACTTCGCGCTGGCCCCAGCGCTGGGCACCGTCAGCCCCGACCCGGCCTTCACCACGAACGGCGTCGCCACGGCGGCCTTCACCGCCGGGACGACGCCGGGCACGGCGGTGCTGACGGCAACGGTGAATTCCCTGGTCGCCACGGCGACGCTGACGCTGGTCCCCGGCGCGCCCTACACGCTGACCCTGGCCGTCCACCCGACGACGCTGGTGGCGGATGGGACCAGCACGGCGGCGGTCACCGCCACGGTGACCGACCGCTTCGGCAACCCCGTCGCCGACGGGACGCTGGTAGACTTCGCGCTGGCCCCGGCCCTGGGCACCGTCAGCCCCGACCCGGCGGTCACCACGAACGGCGTCGCCACGGCGGCCTTCACCGCCGGGACGGTGACCGGGACGGCCGTCCTGACCGCGACGGCGGGCAGTGCGGTGGCGACGGCGACGATCACCCTGGTCCCCATCCCGACCCACTCCGTCTACCTGCCGCTGGTCCTGCGCAACCACGGGCCCAACCTGGTGGTGGAGAGCATCGTCTGGAGCCCCATCACGCCGACGGCGAGGGAATCGGTGGTGGTGACGGTGACAGTCCGCAACGTGGGGTCTGCGGCGGCCGGGCCGTTCTGGGTAGACCTCTACCTGGACCCGAGCCGGACGCCCGCGCCGGGGATCCCGTGGAACGACGTCTGCGCGGAGGGGGTGGCCTGGCGGGTGGCGGGGCTGGCGCCGGGGGAGGCCCGCGCGCTGCGTTCGGACCAGGGCGCAGCGGGCTACACTTTCTGGCGGGGGTATTTCGCCGCCACGCCCAACCCGCACATCCTCTACGCGGTGGTGGATTCCTGGCCCTACGACCCCGCCGAGACGGTCCCGGAGACGAACGAGGCCGATAACGTCCGGGGGCCGGTGCAGGTGTATATGCGGTGAAAAGCCTCACCCCTCCCCCTGGCCCCCCTCCCCACTCCCGAACAAAGTTTGGGAGAGGGGAAGGGGTGGCCCGGAGGGCCGGGCTCACACTCACAAGTGTAGGTTTTTTCACGCCCCTCTCGTTCTGGGCGGGCGACGGGCTTCTTTGCCCCTCACCCCCCTTGCCCCCCTCTCCCCATCGCTCCGCTCTGGGGAAAGGGGGGGTGAAGAAAGGGGATTTTTGGGCGGGCGGCGAAGCCGCCCGCCCAAAAATCCCCCTCCTCTCTCCCCTCCCCTCTCCCGAACTTCGTTCGGGAGAGGGGAGGGGCTGGGGGAGGGGTGAGGCCTCTGCCGCCGAAAGGCGAGCGGGAGAGGGGAGGGGTAAGGGGCATATGCGTTAACTTAAGGGGCTGCGCCAGTTGGGTCGCCGCCTCCGGCGCTGACTGAAGCCAGCCTCTTTGGGCCTTCGGCCGGGTCCCTTCATTTCGTTCGCAACAAGGTCGGCCTTCGCCGACCTCCTGAGAAGGGCGTCAACGCAGGTTGACGCCCGGCGCAAAGCGTCCAGGGAGGCCGATTTCCAATCGGCGCCCGAGGCGGCGGGAAGCGGAGAGCCGAAGCCAGCCTTAAGTTAACGCCTATGGGGGTGAGGCCTCTCCCGAACTTTGTTCGGGAGAGCGGAGGCGGCGGGGGTGGGGTGAGGAAAAGCCCTCAGGGGAGGCCGATTTCCAAATCGGCGCAGGGGAGCGCTGACTAAAAGTCAGCCCCTCTGGGCCTTCGGCCCGGTTGCTCCCTCCGTTCGCAACCCGGGCGGCCTGCGCCGCCCTTTTCAGGGGTGTCAACGGAGGTGGACGGCCGGCGCAAAGCGTAGGGGCAACCCTCGCGGTTGCCCCCCAGGGGGAGGCCGA
>CALDFY010000209.1 GCA_937942115.1 uncultured Anaerolineae bacterium
CGCCCGGCGCGAAGCGTAGGGGCAACCCTCGCGGTTGCCCCCAGGGGAGGCCGATTTCCCATCGGCGCCCGAGGCGGCGGGAAGCGGAGAGCCGAAGCCAGCCTTAAGTTAACGCCTATGCCCCCGGCCCCTCTCCCAAACGAAGTTTGGGAGAGGGGAGGGGCCGGGGGAGGGGTGAGGCCAGCGCGCCGAAAAAGTTAGGGCCATTGGGCTTTTAGCCCCTGGTGTAGGTAGTTACGATAAACCAGAGAAAGGGAAGATTTCAGGGAGGTGCCATCATGGTGGAAAAGAAAGACTTCCGTCGCGTGGACAAATTCATCTGGGAACTGCCGAAGGAGACCCGTCCGGATATGCGGGTCCCGGCCCGCATCTTCGCCACGCCGGAGATGCTGGATGCCGCCTTCCGCGACCGGACGGTAGAGCAACTGGTCAACACGGCGACGCTGCCCGGCATCCTCAAGTACGCCATGGCCATGCCCGACTTCCACGAGGGCTACGGCTTCCCCATCGGCGGCGTCGCGGCGATGGACGTGAAGACAGGGGTCATCTCCCCCGGAGGGGTAGGTTATGATATAAACTGTATCGCCGGGGATAGCCGGGTCCTCCACGAGTTCGGCTATACCCTCCCCATCGCCCGGATGCAGCGCGGGTGGGAGAAAGCCCGCCTCCGCTGCCAGGACTTCGGCGCAGAACGGGAGGCTGTGACCCCCGTTGTCCTCTACCTCCGCCGCAGGCCCCACATGCCGGTCTACCGGCTACGGACGGAGACCGGAGAGGAGATGGTCGCCACGGCGGACCACCCCTTCTGGACGCCGTATGGGATGCGGCCGCTGGATTCCCTCCGGACTGGAGACCTTGTCGCCCTCTACCCCTTTGAGGGGGTGGAGTACGAGGAGCCGGAGGACCGGGTGCTGGTGGACGAAGCCGACGTGGAGCGGGTGATGCAGTCCCTGGGCAAGGCGGGGGGAAACGGCCCGGCCCAGGTCCGGGCCCAACTCCGGCGCCGGGGGCTTCTCCCCCTCCGCCTGAACTCCCCCGCGATGCCGTACCTGCTCCGGCTGCTGGGATACCTCTTCGGGGACGGCACCCTCTACTTCACCGGCGGCACCGGCAAAGGCGTCGTCTGGTTCTACGGTAAGCCGGAGGACCTGGAGGCCATCCGGGCCGACGTCGCCGCGCTGGGCTTCACCCCTTCCCGGGTCTACACCCGGAAGCGGCCACACCGAATCCGGACGACCTACGGCGAATACCAGTTTGAAACCGACGAGCACAGTTTCAAGGTCGTCAGCAGTGCCTTCGCTGTCCTGTTGGCCGCGCTGGGCGCGCCGGTGGGAGCCAAAGCCGCGCAGGATTTCGGCATCCCGCCCTGGCTTTTCGCGGCCCCCCGCTGGCAGCAGCGGCTCTTCCTGGCCGCTCTCTTCGGCGCCGAACTCTCCGCCCCGGCGACGTTTGATGCCCACGGGACGAACTTCTACACTCCCATCCTCTCCCTCAACAAACGGGAGGGTTTCGTGGAGAGCGGGCAGGCCTTCCTGGAGGACGTCGCCCGGCTCCTGGAGGGCTTCGGCGTGGAGGTACTCACCATCTCCCGACGGACGGAGCAGACCAACCCCGACGGCTCCCGCTCGGTCCGGCTGCGGCTGGTCATCTCCTCCCGGCCGGAGACCCTCATCCGCCTCTGGGGACGGGTGGGGTTTGAGTATAACCACCGGCGTCGCTGGGAGAGCCTGGTCGCCGTCCAGTATCTGAAAGAGAAACTCCGGGCCGTCGCCGAGCGGGAACTGCTGGCGGAGACGGCCGTGGCAATGTATGAGGCCGGCGTCGCCCCGGCACAGGTTGTTGCCGAACTGGCGGGGCCGGTGAACCGGCGCTTCCTGGAGCGCTCCC
This sequence comes from uncultured Anaerolineae bacterium, assembly GCA_937942115.1. Taxonomy (GTDB): domain Bacteria; phylum Chloroflexota; class Anaerolineae; order B4-G1; family DUEL01; genus SpSt-77. The sequence goes on from CALDFY010000209.1 coordinate 1,888, forward strand.
TCTACGAAGGGCGCAGGACAGCCCCGAGGGTAGCCGTCAACTTCATGGACTTTGAGGCCTACCGGCAGGAAGCGACGGCGGGCCTGGGAGAGAGCGGCATGGTCTGGGGACGGGTGGCCTCCATAGAGCCGCTGGAGGATTTCCAGGACGACGTCTACGATTTCACGGTTGCCCATCCGGACCACAACTTCATTGCCAACGGCTTTGTCATCTCCAACTGCGGCGTCCGGCTGCTGGCTTCCCACCTGGAGAAAGAAGAGGTAGCCCCGTACCTGCGGGACCTGACCAATGCCCTCTATCAGGCCTGCCCCAGTGGGGTGGGGGAGCCGGGGCGCATCCGCATCTCGGCCCGGGAACTGGACGAACTGGTGGTGGAAGGGGGGCGGTGGGCGCTGAAGCGCGGGCAGGCGCGGGAGGAAGACCTGGCCCACACCGAGGAGGAGGGCACCCTCCCCGGCGCCGACCCCAGCAAAGTCAGCGCCCGGGCCCGGGAGCGGGGCGGCGGACAGATCGGCTCCCTGGGCGCCGGCAACCACTTCCTGGAGATTGACGTCGTAGAAGAAATTTACGACCCCGAGGTCGCCAAAGCCTTTGGCCTGCGGGAGAACCAGATTGTCGTCCAGATTCACTGCGGCTCCCGGGGCTTCGGCCACCAGATTTGCGACGACTACGTCAAGAGCCTCCAGACCGCTGTCCAGAAATACGGCATCACCATCCCCGACCGGGAACTGGTCTGCGCGCCGATAGATTCCCCCGAGGGCCGGGCCTACTACGGCGCGATGGCCTGCGCGGTCAACTACGCCTTCGTCAACCGCCAGGTGCTGGCCATGGGCGTCCGGGAGGCCTTCCGCGATGTCCTCCAGGGCAAAGTCCGCAACCCCGACCTCTACCAGGTCTACGACGTCGCCCACAACATCGCCAAGTTTGAGGAGCACGAAATAGACGGCAAGCGGGTGCGGGTCTGCGTCCACCGCAAGGGGGCCACGCGCGCCTTTGGGCCAGGCCGTCCGGAGGTCCCGAAGGCCTACCGGGACGTGGGCCAGCCGGTCCTGGTCCCGGGCTCCATGGGCACGGCGTCCTACGTCCTGGTGGGGACGGGCCGGGCGATGGAGATCGCCTTCGGCTCCACCTGTCACGGAGCCGGACGGGTAATGAGCCGCTCCCAGGCGCTGAAGAAAATCTGGGGCGCCGACCTGAAACGGGAACTGGAGGAACAGGGTCTGGTCATCCGGGCTGGCAGCACGAAGGGACTGGCGGAGGAGGCCCCGGCGGCCTACAAAGACGTCAGCCAGGTGGTGGAAGTGGTGCACGGCGCGGGCCTGGCCCGCAAGGTGGCCCGCCTGCGGCCGCTGGCGGTGATCAAAGGGTAGAATCATCCGGTAGCCGGTAAGGGGTTAGCCGGAAGCGGCTGCCAATATCGGCTACCGGCTACCTGCCATCGGCTATTATGGACACCATAGAAATCTCCACCCAATCCCGTCAGGAATTCCGGGACATCACCCCGCAGGTCCAGGAGGCCGTCCGGCGCAGCGGCGTGCGGGAAGGGCTCTGCTACCTCTTCTGCCCTCACACCACCGCCGGCCTGACCCTCAACGAGAACTGGGACCCCACCGTCCGCCACGACATCGGGCTGGTGCTGGACGCGCTGGTCCCAGACCGGCCCGACTTCCGGCACACGGAGGGGAACGCCCCCGCCCACATCAAGACTGCGCTGGTCGGTAGCCAACTGACCCTCTTCGTGAGCGAGGGGCGGCTGGTCCTGGGCTCCTGGCAGGGGGTGTTTCTGGCCGAATTTGACGGCCCCCGTCGCCGTCGGGTTCTGGTCAAAGTCGTCGCGGCGTAGACGACAGACCACCGACCCCAGACGACGGACTGCAGACACCCTGCGCCCTGCGACCTGCGACATGCGACCTGCGACACGCTCCCCGCTCTCTGCGCCCTGCGCCCTGCTCTTGGCCTCCTGTCTCCTTTCCGCCTGCGCAGCCGTCACTCCGGGCCCGCCCCCGGCCAGCGACCCGCTCCTGGGCCTGACGCCGGTCGCTACCCCGGCGCCCCCCCGTGAACTGCGGATTCTGCTGCCGGAGTGGCCCCAGGCGCTGAGCCCGCTGCCGGCCCGCTCCGGGTCGGAGCGCGCGCTCCAGGACCTCTTCCTGGTCGGCCTGTGGCGGGTGGACGACCGGTTGGAGGTGACGCCGGAACTGGCGGCGGAACTCCCTACCCGTGCCAACGGCGGCATCTCCGCCGACGGCCGCGTGCTGACGGTCCGCCTGCGGGAGGGCCTCTTCTGGTCGGACGGGGCACCCCTCACCGCCGACGACGTGGTTTTCACCCACGAACGGGCCGCCGCGCGGGGGATGTTTCCCCACGCGTCCTTTGTGGAGAGCGTCGTCGCACTGGATAGCCGCACCGTCCAGGTGACCTTCACCCGTCCCTTTGCACCCTGGCCGACGATGCTTTTCCCTTTTGTTCTACCGCGCCACGCGCCCGACCGTGCCGGGTGGGTGGGCAACGGCCCGTACATTTTTGCCGGGGAGGAGGGTGGGGCGCGGGTCTTTGTCGCCCATTCCTCCTACTGGCGGGGGCAGCCCGCCGCTCAGCGGGTGCGGGTTTTCGCCCAGCCGGACCCTCAGGCCCGATGGCAGATTATGGCCTTCGGGGATGCCGACTTCGCTCCCTTCCCGGCCCCGGATGGCCTGCCGGGGCGGGAACCGCCGGAGGGGACGACCCTGCTCTCTTCCCCTTCCGGCTACGTGGAGACCCTCCTGTTCAACCTGGACCCGCGTCGGGGGCACCCGGCATTGCAGGAAGCGCGCGTCCGGGCCGCCATAGCGGTTGCGCTGGACCGGGAGGCAATCTGTGCTGCGCTGACGGCGGTACCGGCCGCAAGCCTCTACAGCGGCACCCGCTGGGAAAGTCCGGCCCCGGCGATTGCCCCTTCTATCCGGGACGCGGCGCGGATGCTGGACGAGGTCGGCTGGCGGGATACGGACGGGGACGGTATCCGGGACCGGGCCGGGGTCTCCCTGACCCTGCGCTACGCGGCTCCCCCAGGACGGGAGGCGGCCCAGGCCGTGGTGGCGCAGACGTTGCGGGACCTGGGCGTCGGCGTGGAGACGGTCGTCCAGGAGCGGCCGTGGGAGGACCCGGCGGCGTGGGACCTGGCCCAGTGGGCGGGCCGGCCCTCCGGCTACCCCGACCCGGACGATTCCCGCTGGCTCTGCGTGGAGGCGCGACCGGGCGGCCAGAACCCCGCCGGGGTCTGCGATGGGGCGCTGGACGGATTGCTGCTGGCCCAGGCGGCCGCGACGGACCCCGAGGAGCGGACGTCTCTGCTGGCAGAACTTCAGGAGGCAGCCCGCCGGGAGGCCTGGTGGGTCCCCCTTTGCCGGCGGGACGACTTCTGGCTGGTCCGCTCGGGCCTCTCCGGCCCGCGCCCCTGGCGGGGCGCCCCGTTCTGGAACATCGGAGAGTGGCAATTCCTGGCCGGGAAATAGATTTGCGCGTTTTTGGGGGGTGTGGTAAGATACCAACGAAGCCGTTTGGGGCGTAGCCAAGGGGTAAGGCAACGGACTTTGGATCCGTCATCCGCAGGTTCGAATCCTGCCGCCCCAGCCTGATGAGCCATCCGCAAAGAAGGAGGCGGGGGCGGGTGATACTGCCCGCCCCCGCCTGCCGTTCTCCGCAAATGCTCAGTGTTGCTCTTCCCTCCGCTGAATCTGACGGATTCGTCCCCAGGGGTCGGCGGTCACCGTATAGATAGCGACGATCCGTTGGGTTTGGGAAAGACCGCTGGCCGTTTCCACCTGACGGCAATTCTCTTCTATGTAGGCTTTCATCCGAATCCCCCCATCCGGCGTTCGCTCCATATCGCTCCAGTTCCAGTGGCCGGCATAGCGTCGCTCTTCGCGCCACTGGGGCGGCTGGACCGGAAGGCCTGAAAGCGTTCTGGCTCCAATCAGATGGACGACCGTTCCATCTGTCCGGTCCAGCACCTGCTCCGCCGCTCTCCGAACGACCCCTGCCAGACGGTTATCATCCAGGAACAGGGGCAGGGGAAGTTCGCGGTTCATCTCTCTGGCATACCGCACGGCCAGGAGGAGGGAAGAGGAATAGGCGAACGAGACGAGGAATCCGCCGGAGCAGACCATCAGAATCAGGGGGAGCGCTTCGGTGACCCGTTCCCGAAACCCTCCCGGATCCTCTTTGCAGTGACCGGGCTCAAAGGCCAGCCAGCAGAGCAGTTCCCGGAGCAGGTGGGAGGAGACGACTCCTGCGATCAGCAGAAAGGCCAGCAGAATGGTCAGGGCCGGGATCAAGATGGCCCGGGTGCGGGGCGCTCTCAGCGCGGCCCGCCAGCCCCGACGCAGCGGCGCCAGGAGCATCTGTTCCCGGACGGAATGGCGGGCTTCGTAGTTGGCGTAGGTCACCAGCAGACAACCGCACACGGTCAGGATAACGGCCAGCACCTGGAAGTCCGGTCGGATGCCGGCCCATGTTCCTCCCAGACCGATCAGGCTGCAACCGAGAGCGTGGATGGTGATGATGAGGGGCAGGTAGAGGTGGGGGCGCATGAAGGCTTCCAGGCCCTGCAGGCCTCCTTGTTCCTCTTGACGTTGTCGCCGCCATATTTCCCAGGGCCCGTTATCGGCATGACAGCGCGGACAGGGAGAGCCAGGGGCATATTCTCCTCTGCAGACGATGCACTCTGCCATGATTTTCCCTCCGTACCCTGGCTGGTGGAACGGCTGCGGAGAGAGTCGGGAGCGCATCCCTCTCGCCCGTGCGGTTCAGGACAGACGGTAAGCGCCTGCCCCGGCAAGAGCCTCCGTGTCTTTTATACTTTAAAATGCGGAATTGTCAATTTTCGGACCCCCAGTGGCAGAAGACGCCCGGTGACCGGGAACGGTTCTATCTCCAGATGTTCTCGTACGGATGCTCCCCCCGCAGTGTTCGTCCCTCCAGAAACCGGGCCGGAGAGAAAACGGTGATGTCCACCGTCTGGGGTGCCCCATCCAATATCCACTCCGAGAGACAGAGCCCCACCGCCGGAGCAATCTTGAAGCCCGTGCCGCTGAAGCCGCAATCCAGCCAGAAGCCCTCTGGCCCCAGCGGGCCGAGGGCCGGGTGCTGGTCGGGGGTGATACCGTCGTAGCCGACCTGGGCGGAGTGGACGCCGCCGTGGACCATCGCCGGGATGCGGCGGCAGATGCGCTCCCCGGCCCGCTCCACAAAGTCCGGGCGGACGTATTCGTCATCGGCAGGGGGGAGGCCCAGGAGGTTGCCGTCTTCCAGCCCCACCAGCGTCAGCCCGCCGGTCTCCGGGCGGAAATACATGGAGTTGGGGAAGTCTATTACGGTGGGGTGGGTGAGGATGTCCGGCGGGCGGTGGGCGAACATCGTCTCATGGCGCCAGGTGCTCAGGGGCAGGTCCAGGCCGACCATCCGGCAGACCTCGCCCGCCCATGCGCCGGCCGCGTTGACCACCACCGGGGCCGAAAATTCCCCCCTCGGTGTGGTCACCCCCGCCACCCTGCCGCCCTGCACGCGAATGCCGGTGACGGGGCACTCCTGTATCAGGACGGCGCCGCGCGCCCGGGCCGCGTTCATCAGGCTCTGCGCGGTGGACGGGGGGTCCGCATAGCCCGATTCCGGTTCGTACGCAGCCAGATCAAAGTCGTCAGTGGCGAAGGACGGAGCCAGCCGCCGGACATCGTCGGCGGTGACCAGGAGGGAGGGGATGCCGATGCGCTGGTGCATATGGACGTTAGCCCGAAGGGTGTCGGCGTGCTCCCGTTCCACAATCTGGAGGAAGCCGGTGCGGGTGAACCCGCAATCCGGCTCCCCGCCGACGCGCCGGGCCCAGTCCCGGAAGTACCCGAAGGAGACCCACGCCAGACGGGCCTCCGCCTCCAGGTCGTAGTGCATCCGTACCAGGCCGCTGGACCGTCCGGTGGCTCCGGCGGCGACGAACTTCCGCTCCAGGACGGCCACCCGGACGCCCCGCCGGGCCAGATGGAAGGCCAGGCTGGCGCCGTGGACGCCGCCGCCGATGATGAGGACGTCAAAGGTGTGTTCCATAGGGGCCTCCGATGTGGATATGGAATGAAACGTTTGGAGTCAGCGACGGAGCGAAGCGGAGTTGCGCTGGACGGCACTCCGCTGCGCTGCGTGCCTGACTACGAGCGACGGCACTTCGCTGCGCTGCGTGCCTGACTACAAGCGGCCTCGCTACAAGCAACGTGCCTGGCTACGAACGGAGGGATATGAGGGGAGAGGGTACCTGGATCGCCCCAAAGGGGCAGGCAGGAACGCAGGCCAGACAGCCGTAGCAGCGGTTGCCGTCCACCCAGGGCGGCTCGCCAGGGTCCACGGCCCGCAGCGCCTTGCTCCGGCAGACCTGCCGCGCCGGGCAGCGGCGGCACGCGTGGCAGAGGTCCACCACCACCTGGGGGATTTGGGGGGGCAGGGGATGTTCGGGCATCGGGCGCTCCCCCGGTCGGGCATCTACCGGGACCAATCGGGCCGCAATCGGGCCCGGCCATGCAGATACCGGTCGGCGGCCATCGCGGCCACCGCGCCCTCGGCGGCGGCGACCACCGCCTGCTTCAGGTGGCGACACAGCACGTCGCCAACGGCGAACACGCCGGGCACGGCGGTCTGGAAGTTCTCGTCCACCAGCAGACAGCCGCCCTCCCCCAGGGGCAATTGTCCCTCCAGAAAATCCGTCACCGGCACGTTCCCCTGGAGATAGACGAACACTCCCGCGACCGGAAGGACCTCCTCCCCCTCCGGCGAGACGACCCGGACCGCTTCCACCCGCTCGCTGCCCAGAATCTCATCCACCCGGGTAGAGGGCCGAATCTCCACTTTGGGGTGGGCAGCCAACTCCCGGGCCAGTTCCGGCGACGCGTGCAGGTCGGGGGTGGGGGAGAGGAAATGGACGCGCGCGGCGAAGCGGGTCAGCGTCAGCGCCTCCTCCGCCGCCTCGTCGTTGTTGCCCAGGACGGCCACCTCCCGGTCCCGGAAGAAGGCGGCGTCGCAGGTGGCGCAGTAACTGACCCCGCGCCCGAGCAGGCGCTCTTCCCCAGGAAGGTACCGGCTCCGTCCCATAGAGCCGGTGGCGATGATGACGGCCCGTCCCCGGTAGACCCCCTGGCCCGCCCAGACCTGGCGCGGGTCGGCGGAGAGGTTCACCCGAAGGACTTTATCGGTGACGAATTCGGCCCCGAAGGAGGCGGCCTGCTCCCGGATGCGGCGGACCAGGTCGGTGCCGGAGATGGGGCCCAGGCCGGGGAAGTTGACAATCTGCCCGGCCTTTCCGGCGGCCCCCGCCGTCAGGCCCTTATCTATGACCACCGTCTTCAGGCCGGCGCGCGCCCCGTAGAGCGCGGCGGTGGCGCCCGCCGGCCCCCCGCCGATGACGATGAGGTCGTATACCGGTGTGCTCAGAAAAGAGATGTCGCCGATCATCCCTGACCTCCGCAGTTCTTACGCTGTTCACCCGGTTTTGAACGTGCCAGGCACTTTCCGAAGTGCCGGGCACGTCCCGGCGGAGGCCGCCAGGCCTGTAGATGCAGGCGAACAACCTGCGCTACAGGCCACACCTCTCCCGCGCCAGGAGACGCTGGATCAGCGGGCCGACCTCCAGTACACTCCCCACGGCGAAATCCACCCCGTCCTGAGGTAGACCGTCCACCAGAACGGTGGTCATCCCCAGGGCTTTGGCGGGCTGAAGGTTGACGACGCGGTCGTCTATCAGGATGCAGGCCGGACCGGAGACCCTCAGCAGGGCCAGCAGCCGCTCGTAGGCCTCCCGCCGGGGCTTGTGGATGAAGTCCAGGGCCCGGATGTCCACTACTCGCTCAAAGAGGTCGGCGACCCCCAGGGCGTTCAACACCCGGGCGGCGTGTTCGGACGAGGAGTTGGTGAAGACCACGCGGCACAGAGGGATACCCGTCAGCATAGCCCGCAGGGTTGGTTCGGGCCGGAGATACTCCTCCACCGGGACGTCGTGGACGTAGGCCAGATAGTCCTCCACATCCACCTTCTCCCGGTGTTCCGCCAGCAGGCCCGCCAGGGTGGTGCCGTAGCGGTGGACGTAGACCTCCCGCAGGTGCGAGGCCTCCTCGGGCCCCAGGCCCAGATGACGCTGAACCCAATCGGTGATCCGCCGGGCCACGTCCTGCATCAGCCCGGCGCTGGCCGGATAGAGGGTTTCGTCCAGGTCAAAAACGGCGTGAGTGAACGGCATCTGTAGGGCAACTCCTGTGGAGTTGCCCTACAGTATACCTGATTTCGGGGAGAATGAAAAGGGGATGGTTCATAGAAAAGCAAAGAAAAAGCAGGCGCCCTTGGAGGAGCAGGGGCGCCTGCCGAGGAAAGCCCGTGCGGCGTCCAGGCCCTTACCGGGTCACAATACAAATCCCCAGCGTCCCCGGTCCCGTATGCGTGCCGATCACCGGGCTGACCTCCGCCAGATAGAGTTCTTCCGGCCCCAGTTGGGCCCTCACGTCCTCCGCCAGCGCCTGAGCGTCTTCCGGCGCGTTGGCGTGGACGACGGCGGCCCGGAAGACGGGCGAGGTGCCGGCCCGCTCCCGCATCAGTTCCAGCATCCGGGCCACTGCCTTTTTCTTCGTCCGGACCTGCTCCACGCCCTCAATCACGCCGTCCAGCCCCAGAATCGGCTTGATTTGGAGGGCCGTCCCCAGAAACCGTTTCCCGCCGCCGATGCGCCCGCCCCGGTGGAGGAACTCCAGCGTGTCCACCATAAACAGGATGTACAGATGCTCCCGCACCCGCGCGGCCGCTGCGATGACGTCCTCCACCGAAGCACCAGCCTGGGCAGCCTCCGCCGCCGCCATCACCTGAAAGCCCAGACCCATAGAGGTGGAGCGAGAATCAATCACTTCTATCCGGAGATTCGGCAGCAATTCCCTCGCCGCTTCCGCCGAGGCGATGGTCCCGCTCAGTTGGGAGGAGATGTACGCGCCCACGATGGTGTCCGTCCCCTTCTCCTCCGCCACCCGCCGGAAAAACTCCACAAACTCGCCGGCGGACGGCTGGGAGGTGGTGGGCATCACTTTGGCGGTCTGGAGGCGCCGGTAGAAAGTCGGCGGGTCAATGTCCACCCCGTCTTTCAGGACCTCCTCCCCCCAGACGACGTTGAGGGGGATGACTGGGATGTCCAGCCGTTCCCGCACGTCCGGAGGCAAATAGGCCGTGCTATCGGTGACGATGGCGATGGATTGCTTGCTCATTGAATACCTCCCCCGGTAAAGAATGGCGATGATGAACTCATGGAAAGATAACACCCGGAAGGGCCAGAAGATTCGCGGGGTGAAGGGGAAAGGGAAGACAACCGCAAGGGGGGCGCCCGCAGGGGTCGCCCCATATTCATCAACTGAAGGGTCAATCCGGTCATGCTGCCATCTCTGGGAGCCGATTCCAGATGCCTGCTGTTTTCTCCCACAGAGACACAAAGGCACAAAGAAAGGCCCTGGCAAACTTTTGTCGGGAAAAAACTGCCTTACCAAAGTTCTGAGAAGCGTCAACGAAAGTTGACGCCCGGCGAGCGTCATTGGCGAGTGCCCCGCTGCGCGGGGCGCATTCCGGCGGAGCAGAAACTGCAATGGCTTGCGTAGCACAGGCCGCCAGGCCTGTCAGTGCAGGCGAACAGCCTGCGCTACGCCCTGGGTATGTAGCGCAGGCCGCCA
>CALDFY010000210.1 GCA_937942115.1 uncultured Anaerolineae bacterium
TTTGCCCCCACCCCCCTTTATCCCCCCTCCCCCATCGCGGCGCTTGGGGGAGGGGCCGGGGCATAGGCGTTAACTTAAGGGGCTGCGCCAGTTGGGTCGCCGCCTCGGAAGCCGACTGAAGTCAGCCGCCCTGGGCCTTCGGCCAGGAGGTCGGTCTTCACCGACCTCCGGAGAAGGGCGTCAACGCAGGTTGACGCCCGGCGCGAAGCGTAGGGGCAACCCTCGCGGTTGCCCCCGGGGGAGGCCGATTTCCAATCGGCGCCCAGGGCAGCAGGAAACAGAGAGACGGATCTAACCTTAAGTTAACGCTTATGCCCCCAGCCCCTCCCCCAAGCGCCGCGATGGGGGAGGGGGGATAAAGGGGGGTGGGGCGAATGTTCGCACCATTGGGCGAAAAGCCCCTGGCTCAGATGCGAAGCCCCTTTCAGGGGCTTCCGGATAACCCGTCGGGGCTTTGGTATCTGAGCCTGCCGCTTCAGCGGCAGGCGGAAGGGGGCATCCCAGCCATCAGGGTAGGTAGTTACCGGGTAGGCAGGTTGGAGCATTGAAGAGCCCTGGCGTTCTCGCCTGTTAACTTGACAAAACCTCAAAAGTGTTTATAATACTCCTACTTTCCAGCAGGTACCGGTAAACTTGTAACCATCTTCGTCAAGCGCTGAGACAGGGGCTCAAGCGCTTTGTTTGTGTTTATCCCCAGTAACGTGAAGGGGATTGGAGGGGGTTTATGAAGTATCTGGACGATTCGGCCGAGATCCAGAATTTCGTCTCTTTGCGCGTCAGCCTGGCCTCGCCGGAGGAAATCCGCTCCTGGTCGTACGGCGAGGTGACCAAGCCCGAGACCATCAACTACCGCCGCCTGCGCCCGGAGAAGGACGGCCTCTTCTGCGAAGCCATCTTCGGGCCCACGCGGGACTGGCAGTGCTATTGCGGCAAATACAAGAACATCCGCTATCGCGGCATCATCTGCGATAAGTGCGGCGTGGAAGTCACCCGCTCCTCCGTCCGCCGGGAGCGCATGGGGCATATTGAACTGGCCGCTCCCGTCGCCCACATCTGGTACACCCGCCAGACCCCCAGTATCCTGGGCATCCTCCTGGACGTCTCCCGCCGAAACTTGGACCGGGTCCTCTACTTTGCCCAATACGTCATCACCTCGGTGGATGAAGAGGCGCGCCAGAAGGCGCTGCGGCGGCTGAAGGAGGAATATGACCACCGTCGGCGGGAACTGGAGGAGAAGGCCAACGCGGCGGTCGCGATGCTGCAAGAGCGGCTGGCCCAGGAGCGGGCCCGGATTGAGGCGGAAATAGCCGCCGTTCACGCCCGGATTGAGGAGCGGATCAACAACGAGACCGAAGCGCTGATGAAAGAGGCGCAGAGCCTGCGCAAGCGCCTGGAAGAGCGCCAGGGTTCCGCCGTCCGCACCCCCGTTATTCTCAAGGCGACGGGTGCCGTCATCGCCGAGGCCGGGGAGACCATTGGGCGGGAGCACCTGGGCCTGCTGAGCCGCCTCATCCAGGAGGAACTGGAGCATCTGGAGGGCCGCTTGCGGGCCGAGGAGGAGCAGGAAGTGGCCCCGTGGCTGGCCGACCTGGCCCACTGGCAGGAATCGGTGGCCGACGAAACCGCACGGATCCAGGAGCAACTGGCCAGTGACCTGGAGAACCTGCGGGCCCGCTTTGAGGACGAGCAGGAAGAACTGCTCAGCCTGGCCCCGCTTCAATTCCTCACCGAGGCCCGCCTGCGGGAACTGAAGAGCAAATGGGGACAGGTCTTTCGCGCCGGAATGGGGGCCGAAGCCTTCTACGAGATTCTCCACCGGATGGACCTGGACAAAATGGCCCAGGAGTTGTGGAACGAGGCGCGCAACGACCCGTCCAAACAGCGGCGTAAAAAGGCCATCCGTCGCCTGCGGGTGGTGGAGGCGTTGCGCAAGAGCGGCAACCGCCCCGAATGGATGATCCTCACCGTCCTGCCCGTCATCCCGCCGGACCTGCGCCCGATGGTGCAACTGGACGGCGGACGGTTTGCCACCTCCGACCTCAATGACCTCTACCGGCGCGTCATCAACCGCAACAACCGGCTGAAGCGGCTGATAGAACTGGGCGCCCCCGACGTCATCGTCCGCAACGAGAAGCGCATGCTCCAGGAGGCGGTGGATAGCCTCATTGACAACAGTCAGCGGGGCAAGGCGCTCTCCCGCCGGGGCCAGCGACAATTGAAGTCCCTCAGCGACATGCTCCGGGGGAAGAAGGGCCGCTTCCGCCGCAACCTCCTGGGGAAGCGGGTGGACTACTCCGGCCGTTCCGTCATCGTCATCGGCCCGCAACTGAAACTCCACCAGTGCGGCCTCCCGAAGGAAATGGCACTGGAACTCTACAAGCCCTTCGTCATCAGCAAACTGGTGGAATATAACTACGTCAGCAACGTCAAGGCGGCCCGCCGGTTCATTGAACGGCAACGGCCCGAGGTCTGGGAGATTCTGGAAGAGGTCATCAAGGACCGGCCGGTCCTCCTCAACCGCGCTCCGACCCTTCACCGGCTGGGCATCCAGGCCTTTGAGCCGGTCCTGGTGGAGGGAAAGGCCATCCAGATTCACCCGCTGGTCTGTGTGGCCTTCAACGCGGACTTTGACGGCGACCAGATGGCGGTCCACGTCCCCCTTTCCGACATGGCAGTGCAGGAGGCGCGTCGGCTGATGCTGGCGACCCGTAACCTCCTGAAGCCCGCCGACGGTCAGCCCATCGTTGGGCCGACCAAGGACATGTGCCTGGGCATCTACTACCTGACGATGGAGACGAAGGGGCCGCATCGGGGCGATGGCAAGTACTTTGCCGACCTGGACGAGGTGGAGACGGCCTATCTGCTGGGTTATGTGGACGTCCACGCCCGCATCCGGGTCCGGCAGGTCTACGACCACCAACCCCCGCCGCCCCGGCCGATAGAGACAACAGTAGGCCGCTGTCTCTTCAATCGGATTCTTCCGGACGAACTCCGGTTCGTCAACGAACCGCTGGACAAGGGGAAACTGCAGGACCTGGTCGGTCTTTGTTACCGCCGCCTGGGGGAGGAGCGGACGACCGAGGTAGTGGACCGCATCAAGGCCGCCGGTTTCCACTACGCCACCCGCTCCGGCGTGACCATCGCCGCCAGCGACCTGACCATCCCGGCGGATAAGTCCCGCATCCTGGAGGAAGCGACGGCCCAGGTGGCGGAGGTGGAGCGGCAGTACCAGCGGGGCCTGCTGACCGCCGAGGAGCAGTACGCCCGCACCATTGACCTCTGGAGCCGGGCCCGCGATGAGGTCTCTAAAGCGGTCTCCCGCGCGCTGGACCCCGAGGGTCCGGTGGCGATTATGGCCCAATCTGGCGCCTCCAAGGGCGGCTTCGGGCCCATCTCCCAGTTGGCCGGCATGCGCGGCCTCATGGCCGACCCGTCCGGCCGCATCATCCCGCTGCCCATCCGCTCCAACCTGCGGGAAGGGCTGACCACGCTGGAGTACTTCATCAGCACCCACGGCTCCCGCAAAGGTCTGGCGGATACGGCCCTGCGCACCGCCGACGCCGGTTACCTGACCCGCCGTCTGGTGGATGTGGTGCAGGACGTCATCATCAACGCCCACGATTGCGGCACCCGCAGCGGTATCTGGATTCGCCGGGACGACGACGTGGGGGGTCAGAGCATGGCGGAGCGGCTGGTGGGCCGCATCGCCGCCGCGCCCGTCGTCCATCCGCAGACCGGGGAGGTCATCGTCGGTCGCAACGAAGAGATTGATGAGGAGGCGGTGGAGGCGATAGAAGCCGCCGGTATCAGCGAGGTCTACGTCCGGTCGCCGATGACCTGCGCCCTGCAGCGGGGCATCTGCGCCCTCTGCTACGGGCGCGACCTGGGCCGGGGCACCCTGGTCCACATCGGGACGGCCGTCGGCATCATCGCCGCCCAGTCCATCGGCGAGCCGGGCACCCAGTTGACGCTGCGGACCTTCCACACCGGCGGCGTCGCGGCCGGCGGCGACATCACCACCGGTCTCCCGCGCGTGGAGGAACTCTTTGAAGCCCGCAAGCACCCCAAGGGCGAAGCCGAAATCTCGGATATTGACGGCATCGTCCACATCGTCCGTGAGGACGGCCGCCGCCGGGTGATTGTCTCCAAGAGCGAGACGCTGACCGATGAGTACACCGTCCCGAACGGCTGGACGGTTCTGGTATCGGACGGGGATACGGTCAACGCTGGGGAGCCCATCGCCCGGCAGGGGACGGAGGAGGAGCCCGGGGAGCAGATTCTGGCCCGCCATCGGGGCACCGTCCATCGGGACGACCGCCGGGTCCGGGTCACCTACGAACGGCGGGACGAGCGGGAATACGAAGTCCCCCCGACCGTCCGTCTGCTGGTGGCGGAAGGGCAGTACATCAAGGCGGGCACCCAACTGGTGGAGGGTTCCCGCAACCCCCACCGTATCCTGCAGGTCCTGGGCCGGGAAGCGACCCAGATGTACATCCTCTCCGAGGTCCAGAAGGTCTACCGCTCCCAGGGCGTTAACATCAACGACAAACATTTTGAGGTCATCATCCGCAAGATGCTGGGGAAGATGCAGGTGGTGGACCCCGGCGATACGGACCTTCTGCCCGGCGACCTGGTGGACCGGCTGGCGTTGCAGGAGATCAATCGTCGGGCCATCGCCGAGGGGAAGCAACCCGCGAAGGCGCGGGCCGTCCTCCTGGGGGTGACGAAAGCGGCGCTGGCGACCGATAGTTTCCTCTCCGCTGCGTCCTTCCAGCACACCATCCGGGTCCTGGCGAAGGCGGCGGTGGAGGGCCAGAGGGATATGCTCTACGGCCTGAAGGAGAACGTCATCATCGGGAAGTTGATCCCGGCGGGCACCGGCTACCGGGGCGATTCGCCCGATTCCGACGGCCCCATCCCGTCCTACGAAGGCGTCCCGCTGCGTCCGACGGTTGCCGTGACCCCTCCGCCGTTCCTGGCCCCGAAGGAGGAGGGAGAGGAGGAACTGGCGGCGCTGGAAGAAGAACTGGAACTGGAGAAGTTGATGGTGGGTGAGGAGAGCGACGACCTCCTGACGGTCACCACGGACCTGCTGGATGAGGATGAGGAATACGGGTACGAGGATGTGGAAGAGGAGGACGAGGACGACGAAGAAGACGAGATGATGGATTGATACAGGGTGGGGTAGAGAAAGGAGGCGGCCCGAAGGGGTCGCCTCTTTTTTATGAGGGAGGCGCAAACTCGCTGGTAATCTGGGGAGTTTGCGGTATAATAAGTCTGACAGAAGTCGTCTGAATAGGAGGCGAACGTGAACTCGCAGTTTCGGGGCAGTACGTTCATTACCTTGTTGTTGCTGGCGGCGGTTTTCTTCCTGACTTATAACCTCCTGCAACGCCCTCCCGCAACGGACCTGGTTCCCATCAGCCGGGTGGCGGCAGAGGTGCAGGCCGGACGAGTTTCGCGGATCACCGTTACCGGGAACCGCTTGATGGTGAACCTGGAAACCGGCCAGCAACTGCGGTCGCTGAAAGAGCCCGGCTCCACCCTCGCCGAACAGTTGAAAGCCCTGGGGGTCCCCAACGAGAAAATCGCCGGGGTGCAGATAGAAGTTACGGAAACACCGGACTGGACCGCGCTCTTCAGCACTGGCGGGACCATCCTGGTGATGGTGATTTTCCTGGTTGCCGTGTTCTTCTTCCTGCGCCAGTTCCAGGGGGTCAACAACCAGGCGCTCTCCTTCGGCAAAAGCCGGGCCCGGCTCTACACCAGCGATAAGCCGTCCGTGACCTTTGACGACGTCGCCGGGGTGGACGAGGCGAAGGAGGAACTGCGGGAGGTGGTGGAGTTCCTCAAGGAGCCCCAGAAGTTCATCCAGGTGGGCGCGCGCATCCCCAAAGGGGTGCTGCTGATGGGCGCCCCAGGTACCGGCAAAACCCTCCTGGCCAAGGCGGTGGCCGGGGAGGCCGGTGTCCCCTTCTTCAGTATGTCCGGCTCCGAGTTCGTGGAGATGTTCGTCGGCGTGGGCGCCAGCCGGGTGCGGGACCTTTTTGATCAGGCCAAGCGCCATTCCCCCTGCATCGTCTTCCTGGATGAGATTGACGCGGTGGGACGCCACCGGGGCGCCGGGCTGGGCGGCTCCCACGATGAGCGGGAGCAGACCCTGAACCAGATTCTGGTGGAGATGGACGGGTTTGACACCGACACCAACGTCATCGTCATGGCGGCGACCAACCGCCCGGACATTCTGGACCCGGCGCTGCTGCGACCGGGCCGGTTTGACCGCCGGATTGTGCTGGATCGGCCCGACATGCGGGGGCGCGAGGCCATCCTGAAGGTCCACACCCGGGGCAAGCCGCTGGCGGATGACGTGGACCTGGCCGCGCTGGCGAAGGCCACCCCCGGCTTTGTCGGCGCGGACCTGGCCAATCTGGTGAACGAGGCGGCCATCCTGGCGGCCCGCCGGAACAAGCGGGCGATTGGAATGGCCGAGTTCAAAGAAGCCATAGAGCGGGTCATCGCCGGGCCGGAGCGCAAGAGCCGCCTGCTCTCCGAGGAGGAGCGCCGCATCATCGCCTACCACGAGGCCGGGCACGCGCTGGTGGCCCATTACATGCCCAAGTGCGACCCGGTGCAGAAGGTCTCCATCGTCGCCCGGGGGATGGCGGCAGGCTATACCATCTCCCTGCCCGAGGAGGACCGCACCGTCATCAGCCGCTCCAAATTTGAGGACCAACTGGCCTTTGCTCTGGGCGGTCGGGCGGCGGAGGAACTGGTCTTCGGCGAGGCGACCACCGGCGCGGCCAACGACCTGGAGCAGGTGACGGAAATGGCCCGCGCGATGGTCACCCGCTACGGGATGAGCGAGAAACTGGGCCCGATGACCTTCGGTCAGAAAGAGGAACTGGTCTTCCTGGGCAAGGAAATCGGCGAGCAGCGGGATTACAGCGAGGCCGTTGCCCAGCAGATAGACGAAGAGGTACGGCAGATTATCCAGACCGCCTACCGGCGGGCCCGGCAGGTGCTGGAGGAGCACCGGGAGCAACTGGATGCCGTTGCCCAGCGGCTGTTAGAAGTAGAGACCCTGGAGGCGGAGGAATTCGTCGCCGTCCTGGAAGGGCGTCCCCTGCCCGAAAAGGGTGACCGGGGCACGCCTTCGCCGACGACCCGGGAGAGGGCGGAAAAGTCCGCGCCCTCCCGGCGGGGGCGGGCGCTGGAGATGCCCCCCCGCCCGGCGCCGGTGCGGTAAACGTTGGAGGAAGGGAAGATATTCAATGCCCGACTCCCTGAAGGTGAGCCATTTTGCCCACATCACACAAGCAGAAGTTACCTTCGGCGACCTTACAGTCTTTGTGGGCCCTCAGGCCAGCGGGAAGAGCCTGCTGGCTCAACTATGGAAGTTGCACCTGGATAGTGCGTTTATCCAATCCCGATTGCGCACATTCGGCTACTACTGGAAGGATTGGTCAGATTTCCTTTGGGTCTATTTCGGAAGAGGGTACGACCAGGTCTGGCGGCAGCGGGACATCTGGATGGAAGCGGACCAGCGGCAGGTTACTCCCGATGAGATATTATCTACTTACAAAGGAGGCACTCCGAGGGAGCGCGTTTTCTATATTCCTGCCCAGCGAGTGCTTTCTCTGGCATACGGATATGGATGGCCGCTCCCCTTCAAGGGTTTTGAGGACGGTACCCCATTCACTTTGCGTCAATACAGTGAAGAAATTCGGCGTTTCCTGGAAGAGGAATTCCCAGAGCCGGATGCCGTTATTTTCCCAATGGAGCGGCGGTTGCCCAGGAGTCTAAGGGAACAATTGGCGGAAAGCGTCTACCCGGGCGTTCTCCTCCGGGTAGATATGACCCGGCGAAAGCAACTGGTTTTGGAGATCCAGGAAACCCGGACCAGGCTTCCGGTCTATTCCTGGACGGCTGGTCAGCGAGAATTTACTCCCCTTCTGATGGCTCTTTACTGGCTGCTCCCTCTGGGAAGATACCCCAAACGGGGGTATGAATGGGTCGTCATAGAGGAACCGGAAATGGGCCTCCACCCCCAGGCCATCGTAGGAGTGATACAGGCTCTGCTGCATCTTCTCCATAGGGGGTATCGGGTAATCCTGACAACGCATTCTATCACTGTAGCAGAGTGGGTTTGGCTGGTACAGCGGTTGAAATCGGTGTCATCGGAATCTGGGCAGGGAGCCCTCTCAGAGTACCTCGGAATTCCCCGCGTCCCAGCACGACGAACGGAGATTGCTGCAGAAGGGTTGAAAAAAGAAATCCGCACCTATTACTTCCGACGTAGGGGCACAGAGGTTACCGCTGTGGACATCAGTTCCCTGGATGCCTGGGATGAGAATCCCGACGTAGCGGAATGGGGCGGTCTGGCGACCACGACGGAGCGCGCTCACCGCGTTCTGGCCCAGGCGCTCTCTCCGAGGTCTTCTGGCTGATGGAACCCAAGCCTCCACTATGAACCGCCGCGATCCGTGTCGTCCCCCCTTCCTCCAGAGCGTCCGCCAGACGTTCGGGCCAGAGTGCCCGTGTCTGCCTGGGCTCCAGGCAATTGAGGAAAGATACCACAAGCGACTTGAGGTCCAGGACACCCGTCAAATTCTGGGCAGCGTGGATATTGACAACCGGTACAAGTCTCAGGAACCCCATCGGCCCAGGTGGGATTACGTCATCGGATACCACTCCAGTCCGGTTCCCCGGGCATACTTTGTGGAATTCCATTCCGCAACGATTGAGGAAACTCGGGCCAAGTGGGAGTGGCTGATGGAAAAGTTGAGAAGTGGCCCTTTCCTGGATTCGGACCGATGGAACAGTTCCTACCATTGGGTGGTAGCCGGGAAAGGCGAAATCCCTTTTACCCGGTTAGAAGTGACCAGAAAACTGCCGGGGGTGCACTTTGAAGGCCGCTTCCTCCGGCTGACCGGATAATGGCTCGGGTTTTTTCCATAGACGCGCGCAATCCCGACCTCCGGCTCATTGCCGAGGCGGCCGCCGTCATCCAGGCCGGGGGGCTGGTTGCCTTCCCCACCGAGACGGTCTACGGCCTGGGCGCAGATGGCCTCAACCCCGCCGCCGTCGCCCGCATCTTTGAGGCCAAAGAGCGCCCGCTCACCGACCCCCTCATCCTCCACATCGCCGACCCGGAGGCTTTGCCCTCGCTGGTCCGGGAAACGCCCCCGTCTGCTCTGGAACTGGCCCGCCGTTTCTGGCCCGGCCCGCTGACGCTGGTCCTGCCCAAGCGCCCGGTCGTGCCGGACATCGTCACCGCTGGCCTGCCGACGGTGGCGGTGCGGATGCCCGCCCATCCCGTCGCCCTGGCCCTCATCCGCGCCGCCGGGACCCCCATCGCCGCCCCCAGCGCCAACCGCTTCGCCCGCACCAGCCCCACCACCGCCCAGCACGTCCAGGACGACCTGGGCGACCGCATAGACCTGATCCTGGACGCCGGCCCGACCCCCATCGGGGTGGAGTCCACCGTCCTGGACCTCACCCGTCCGGTGCCGACCATTCTGCGCCCGGGCGGGCTTCCGCGCGAGGCCCTGGAGGCGGTCCTGGGCCCCGTGGCCGTCCAGACCCGGATGGATGAGGGCCCTCAGCCGTCGCCGGGGATGCTGCCCAAGCACTACGCGCCCCGGACGCCGATGATTCTCGTCGTGGGGCCGCCGCCGCAGACGCGCGCCGCCTTGCGGGAACTGGCCGCGCGCTACGCCGCCCAGGGCCACCAGGTCGGCCTGCTGGTCGCCGAGGAGGACCGGGCGGCGATGGCGGACCTGCCGGTGGAGACCGTTGTCCTGGGGCCGGAGGACGACCTGGAGACCGTCGCCCGGCGGCTCTACGAAGGACTGCGGGAACTGGACGCCCGGGGGCTCTCCCTCATCATCGCCCGCGATTTCGGCGCCCAGGGGCTGGGATTGGCGGTCCGGGACCGGCTGCTGCGGGCCGCCGGAGGAAGCGTGATTGCGGTGAATAGGGACGCGGAAAAACACGGATGAACACGGATAAACACGGAAATAAAGTAACTACCTACCCCGATGGCTGGGATGCCCAATTCCGCCCGACCGTATTGCAGTTTAACAGATTATTTGGGCAATCGCCTGTGGAATTTGCCCCCTCATCCCCCCCTTGCCCCCCTTTTCCCCCAGAGGCGGGGGAGAAGAGGGGTTTTGAGGGCGGCGGCTTCGCCGCCGCCTTCAAAACCCCTCTTCTTCCCCCCTTCTCCCCCGCTTCTGGGGGAGAAGGGGGGGCAAGGGAGGGATGAGGGGGCCCATTCCACCTCAGGCGATTGCCCAAATAATCTGTTAAACTGCAATACGGTCGGGCGGAATTGGGCATCCCAGCCATCGGGGTAGGT
>CALDFY010000211.1 GCA_937942115.1 uncultured Anaerolineae bacterium
TCTCCCCTGGCCGCAGGCCAAGCAGTAGCCTGAGCCCGCCGCTTTAGCAGCGGGCTCAGGTTTTTCCGGGTTCTATCCAGGGGTTGCCGCCAGGCGCCGGTCTCGCTCCCAGGGCGGGATTTGCGCCTCCTTCTCTGCCAGCAACCCCCGCAATTCAAAGATGCGATCCCGCAGCATGGCCGCCTTCTCAAACTCCAGTTCCTCCGCCGCCTTGCGCATCTCCTTCTCCAGTTCCCGGATCAGCCGCGCCAGGTCGTCTTTGGGCATCATCGTCACCGGCACCTCCGGCTGACGGGCTGTCTGCGCCCGCACCCGGTCGGTCAGGTCGCGGATTTCTTTGACGATGGTGGCCGGGGTGATGCCGTGCTCCTGGTTGTATTTCATCTGGATGGCCCGACGGCGCTCCGTCTCCTCTATCGCCCGCTTCATGGAGTCGGTGATGCGGTCGGCGTAGAGGACGGCGGTGCCGTGGACGTGGCGGGCCGCCCGCCCGATGGTCTGGATGAGCGCCGTATCCGAGCGCAGAAAGCCCTCCTTGTCCGCATCCAGAATCGCCACCAGGCTCACCTCCGGCAAGTCCAGCCCCTCCCGCAGGAGATTGATGCCCACCACGACATCGTAGACCCCCATGCGCAGGTCCCGCAGAATCTCCACCCGCTCAATGGTCTGAATCTCGCTGTGGAGGTAGTGGACTTTAATGCCCAGTTCCCGCAGATAGTCGGCCAGGTCCTCCGCCATGCGTTTGGTGAGGGTGGTGACCAGTACCCGCTCCCCGCGCGCCACCCGCTCCCGGATGCGCCCGATGAGGTCGTCCACCTGCCCCTTCGCCGGCCGGACGATGATTTCGGGGTCCACAATGCCGGTGGGCCGGATAATCTGCTGTACCACTTGCTGGCTCTTCTCCAGTTCGTAGGGACCCGGGGTGGCGGAGGTGTAGATGACCTGATTGACCCGGGCCTCAAACTCCTCAAAGGTCAGGGGGCGGTTATCCAGTGCGGAGGGGAGACGGAAACCGTACTCCACCAGCGTCTCCTTTCGGCTCCGGTCGCCGTTGTACATCCCCCGAATCTGGGGGATGGTCATGTGGGATTCGTCTATGATGAGCAGGTAGTCGGCGGGGAAGTAGTCCATGAGGGTCCAGGGCGGGGAACCGGGGGGGCGCTGCTGGAGGTGACGGGAGTAGTTCTCAATCCCCGCGCAGTAGCCGACCTCGCGGATCATCTCTATGTCGTAGCGGGTGCGCTGTTCCAGCCGCTGGGCCTCCAGGAGTTTCCCCTGGGCGCGCAGTTCCTTCAGCCGTTCCTCCAGTTCGGCCTCTATATCCGCCAGCGCCTTCTCCCGTTTTTCGTCCGGGGTGATGAAGGCTTTGGCGGGGAAAATGTGGATTTCGTCCAGTTCGGCCAGCACCTCGCCGGTGAGGGGGTTGATCTCGGTGATCCGTTCAATCTCGTCTCCCCAGAAACCGATACGGTAGGCGGTTTCGCCGTAGGCCGGGTGAATCTCCAGCGTATCCCCCCGCGCCCGGAAGCGGCCCCGGCCCAGTTCCAGGTCGTTGCGCTCGTAGTAGATGCTGACCAGATGGCGGAGGACGGTCTCCCGGCGGTGGCGTTCGCCCCGGGCCAGCCGCAGCGTCACCCGGCCCCACTCCTCCGGGTCGCCGATGGCGTAGATGCAGGAGACGGAGGCGACGATGATGACATCCCGGCGGGAGAAGACCGCCGACATCGCCGCCAGGCGGAGGCGGTCAATCTCCTCGTTGATGTCGGCGTCTTTCTCAATGTAGAGGTCGTACTGGGGGAGGTAGGCCTCGGGCTGGTAGTAGTCGTAGTAGGAGACGAAGTACTCCACCGCGTTGTGGGGGAAGAACTGGCGGAACTCGGCGTAGAGTTGGGCGGCCAGGGTCTTGTTGTGGGAGATGACCAGGGTGGGCTTCTGGACGGCTTCTATCACGCGGGCTACGACGTAGGTTTTCCCGGTCCCCGTCGCTCCCAGCAAAGTCTGATGCTTGTAGCCGCGACGGAGTCCCGCCACCAGCGCGGCGATGGCTTCCGGCTGGTCGCCGGTGGGCTGGAATTCGGAGATTAACTGGAAGCGGGCCATGGGGAGTCGGAGAATCAGAGAATCGGAGAATCAGAGAATCGGAGAATCAGAGAATCGGAGAATCGGAGAATCAGAGAATCGGAGAATCGGAGAATCAGAGAATCGGAGGATCGGGGGCGTCGGCGGCGTGGCGGGCCAGAGCAATGCGGGCCAGGGCGATGGCGCCCAGGACGCCGGCCCGCGCCCCCAGCGCCGGTGGGACGATGTACGCCTGCATCTCCTCTTCGTCCAGGATGGGGCGGGCTGGGATGTAGCCGTTCAGCAGTCGGGGCACTTCGGCCCGGATGCGGGAGAAGAGGTGGGGTTGCTGCATCACCCCGCCCCCCAGAATAATGCGCTGAGGCGATAAGGTGCAGATGAAATTAGCCAGGGCCAGGGCCAGGTAGTGGGCCTCCAGCGCCCATGCCGGATGGTCGGGCGGCAGGTCCTCCGGCGGCGCGCCCCAGCGGGCGGCGATGGCCGGGCCGGAGGCCAGTCCCTCCAGGCAATCGCCGTGGTACGGGCAGATGCCCGCAAAGGGGTCGGCCTGTCGGTCGTGGGGGATACGGATGTGCCCCATTTCGGGGTGGAGCAGGCCGTGGAGCCGGCGCCCGCCGACCATTCCCCCGCCGCCGATGCCGGTCCCGATGGTCAGGTAGATGAAGGTATCCAGTCCCTGCGCAGCGCCCCAGAGCCCCTCCGCCAGGGCCGCGCCGTTGACGTCGGTATCAAACCCCACGGGCAGGTTCAGGCCCCGGCGGATTTCCCCCGCCAGGTCCACGTTCTGCCAGCCGGGCTTGGGGGTGGAGGTGATGTGGCCGAAGGTGGGCGAGGCGGGGTTCGGGTCCACCGGCCCGAAGGAGGCGATGCCGATGGCGCGGATACCGCCCCCCAGCCGGTCCTGCTGGTCCCGGAAGAACTCCAGCGCCCGGCGGATGGTCTCCTGGGGGGTGGTGGTGGGGAAGCGGACCTCGGCGCGGAGGTCGTCGGGCCCCGTGCCCACCGCGCAGACGAATTTGGTACCGCCGGCTTCTATGCCGCCGTAGAGGTGGAGCATTGCCGTCCCCGAATCCGGATGGTACGGTCATTGTACCGCGCGCGGGAGGGGTTGTCAACCTCCGCTTTTCATGGAGGCTCCCAGAGGGGGCGACGGCGCCGCCACACCGATACCCTCTCTGTCCTCAGAGATAGTTTGAAAAGTCGCTCGTAGTGAGGCACGGAACGGAGTGGAGTGCCCTTTTGGCCCACTGAAACGTCACTCCGCTTCGCCTCGGCGCGTGGCGCTTCGTGGCTGACTACGAACATCCTTTATTCCTCTTCCAGATTTTTCAGACAAGCTCTCACATCACCTCCCACCGGTCGCACCGTCCGCCCCAGCGGGCCACGATCCGCCCGTCCATCCGAATCTGGGCGATTTCGCACAGGTTCGGACAGGCGCGGCACTCAAAAGATGTGGCCTGTATCTCTGCCTGTGCCACGTCAAAGCCTTTGAAGCGGCTCGGCTGGCTGTCGCTCCACTCCCGCGCCAGCAGCGCCGCGCCCAGTGCGCCCATCACCTCGTGGTGCGGTGGCACGATAATCTCCGTCTCCAGCGCTTCCCGGAAGGCGCGCACCACCCCGGCGTTGGCCGCTACCCCGCCCTGAAACACGATGGGCGGCTCCAGCGTCTTGCCCAGAGCCAGGTTGTTCAAATAGTTGCGCACCAGCGCCTGACACAAGCCGTAGATGATGTCGTCCATCGGATGGCCCATCTGCTGCTTGTGCACCATGTCCGACTCGGCAAAGACGGTGCAGCGGCCGGCGATGCGGACCGGGTGATTGGAGCGCAGCGCCCGTTGCCCGAGCTCCTCAACGGTCATGCCCAGCCGATATGCCTGATGCTCCAGGAATGACCCCGTCCCCGCCGCGCAGACGCTGTTCATAGCGAAGTCCACGACAATGCCGTTCCGCAGCAGGATGAGTTTGGAATCCTGCCCGCCGATGTCAATGACTGTGCGCACATCTGGCACAAAGTGCAGTGCGGCGATGGCGTGCGCCGTGATTTCGTTCTTGACCACGTCTGCGCCGACGATGGCGGCCGCCAACTGGCGGCCGCTACCGGTGGTGCCCACCCCCAGGACGCGAACGCCGGCAGGGAGTTGCTTCCCCATCTGTGCCAGGCCCTCGCACACGGCCTGGATGGGCTCCCCGCCGGTGCGCCGGTAGAGGGAGGTCAACAGCCGGCCCTCCTCATCCACAGCGGCAAACTTGGTCGTCACGGAACCCACGTCAATGCCTAAAAAGACTTCCACTTTGCGCTCCTCCAGTGCAGCATATCTACGAACGCTTCCAGGCGGGTGACCAGCCCCGCCTCGCCGCCGTGCTCATCCAGCACCAGTACCATCAGGGGGACACCGCGTTCCCGGCTCATCTGTTGCAATTCGTCCACCAGTACGGCGTCCGGCCCGCAGCCGAAGGCGACCACTGCGATCAATCCCTTCACGCCTCGTTCCAGTGCCCGGCGCGTTGCGCCGACCAGTTCGTACTCAAAGGCCCAGTAGTCATCCCCCGGCTGCGGACCCAGCCGCTCCGGCGTCAGCGCGTTCACCCCCAGGCGGGCCAGGCGGTTCAACAGTTGGTGGTTGATGAACGGGTCGTACAGGTTGTAGGGGTGGCCGACCACGGCGACTGGAATGCCGTCCGCAGGCCAGAGGGGCCCATCCCCGCCGGGCCGATCAAAGCCAGCCGGCGTCAGGCGGCCCTCCATCATTGCCTGGCGGGCGGCCTGATACGCGTCCCGGGCCGCCATCACTGCCTCGCGCAGGGTCAAGGGGTTGAGGGTGAAGGGCGCTCCGGCCTCCAGCAACAGAGATATGAGCGCCGAAAGCCCCTGGCTCAGGTCAATATCGGGCGCAATCAGTGGCGGCAGGTCGGGCATCGTCGCCTGCAGCAGGTCCGGCAGGCCGATCAGCCGGGCGCAGTTGGTGGAACCGGGCGCCAGGCGCCGGATGGAAGGGGCCAGCACATAGTCAACCTGGCCGACCAGGGCGCGGACGTGGCCGTAGAACAGTTTGATCGGCAGGCAGGACTCGGCGACGGCGTAGGGCAGGCCGGCCTCCAACGTGGCGCGGTTCGTCGGCGGCGAGACGACCAGTTCCAGCCCCAGGCGGTCAAAGAAAGCGGCCCAGGCCGGATGGAAGCGGAAAAAAGAAAGCGCCCGAGGGACGCCAATGCGCATGCTACCCCCTCTGTCGGCGGGCGGCCCACAGCATATCCACGAACGCCTCCAGGCGGGTGACCACGCCGGCCTGGCCGGTCTGCTCGTCAAAAGAGAGGTTGAGCACCGGCACGCCGCGCTCCCGCTGCAGGGCGATCAGCGCGCTCTGTGCCACCATCTCCGGCGTGCAGTTGAACGGAGCGACGTGGATGAGGCCATCCACTTCGCCCTGGGCCATCAGTGCGGCTTCGCCGACGGTGGAGCGAGCGAAGCCGCCCACGTCCCGCCGCAGATAGCGGCGGCCGGCGCGCCGCGCCCGTCCGCCACGGTCGCGCCGCAACGGGTACGGCAGGGGTGGGCTGATGCGCCCCGTGTAGTGAAACCAGCGGTGGACCTCCACCCCCATCCGCCCCAGCCGCACCTCCAGGTTGTGGTTCAGGAAGGGGGTGAGGATTGTGTAGACGTCGCCCACCAGGCCCACGCGCAGGACGGGACGCCCGGTATCCAGTTCAACTGCCCGCAGCAGGCCCAGGATGTCATCCCGTTGCTCCTCCAGATCACCGAGGCCGCGCAGGGCCGAGAGGCGCTCCAGGGCAACGGTGTAGGCACGGTCCACCGCCCCCGGCTCCCGTTCCCGTGCTCGCGCCAGCAGTGCCGTTGTTTCCAGCGCGTCGGTCAGGTTTAAGAGTCCCACCAAAAAGCGAAGTGGCTCCACGAACTCGTGCCAGGGACGTCCGTCCGTCAGAGCACGGGTCAGGCGAAGGAGGTCGCGGTGGACGTGGTAGAGGTCCAGGGTGTGGGTACGGACCTCAAAGCCCCACTCGCGCAGGCGGCGGGCCTGCTGAGCGACGGAGTAACCGAGACGGCAGGTGCCCGGACCACCCAGCATGACAATATCGGTTGCCCCCAACTCCGCCGCCTCCACGTAGTTGCCGAAGAGCAACTTACAGGGGATGCAGACCATCTCCGGCGACCCGCGAACGCCGATGTCAAGGGTGCGGCGAGAGGTCGCCGGGGGAGTGACCACCGTGACCCCCAGGGCGCGCAGGTAGCATTCTGCGACCCGGCTGAGGATGCCCAGGGGTGGGAAGGCGACTTTTTTCTCCATATGCGTGAGTCTGCTGCGGAGCGGTTCGTTTTCGCGGTAAAGTCTTATACCACACATCCGGCAACGGCGCAAATCTCGGAACCCTTTCGGCTTGCCCCCTGCCCCATCTGCGGTATACTGGGGCGAAAGGTAACTACCTACCCTGATGGCTGGGATGCCCACTTCCGCCCGCCGCTTTAGCGGCAGGCTCAGATACCAAAGCCCTGACGGGCTATCCGGTTCGCATCTGAGCCAGGGGCTTTTCGCCCAATGGGGCGAACATTGGCCCCCACCCCCCTTTATCCCCCCTCCCCCATCGC
>CALDFY010000212.1 GCA_937942115.1 uncultured Anaerolineae bacterium
GCCGTCGCCCGCTCCGCAAGGAAACGGGCCATCGCTTCTGCTCGCTCGGCCAGGGCGCGCGCTTGGCCCTGTGCGGCGCGCACCTGCCCTTCCACGTTCGCCTGCTGACGCACCTGCCAGTCCAGCCCGCCGAGAGCCCGGCCCAGATGCCCTTCCAGGTTGTGCAACTCGGATGCCGTCTGATTCATCTGGCGGCTCAGATCGTGCAGCCGCTCCGGAACGACAAGGATACGAGTCATTGGTTTTCCTCCTGTTCAATGGGCAAACAGCGACAAGTTCACAAAATAACGTTCAGGGAAGCCAAATCCTCCCTTTTGATTTCCATCCTCGGTTTCCCCGGCCATCCGGCCTGGCTGACGACGATGCGGTCGGGGTACACCTCCTCCACAATGGCGACGTGGCCGTAGGTCGCACCGGGTGTACCGGCCAGGTCCGAATGACCGCGCGGCCAGACCACGGCGTGGCCGGGCTTCACTACCTGCCGGAGGTCGGCCTCCGTCCCCTGCAGCCGGAGCACCTGTCCCTTGCTGTCGTAGTACGGGATGTAATCGGCGGCGCCCGGGATGGGCGCATCGGTTACCCGCAGGTCGGGGCGGCGGTTGATCGCATACTGCACGCAGCCGGTGCTGGGATGATACCACTCGGGATCGGCAGGGCGCAGGGGATGAGCGGCATCCCGCGCCGCCGTGAGGGGAGCATCGCCCGGGGGCGGAGGGGCTTTCTGCGGCTCCGGGATAGCGGTTTGTTGCGGTTTCTCAGGAGATGTCGGTTGCCTTTCATGCCGCTCAAACCCTCTCATAACCGCCTCGTAGAGTTTCCCTTTGGACGACGGTGGGGTCAGTTCGGCATTCGTCTTCCAGCCCCGTCCGTGCAGCCAGTTCCAGACCCGCTCCGCCCAGTCGGAAGGGGGAGGAACGAGCCAACGAAGTACGGAGCCCACCCCGATTATTACCTCGCCAGGAATTAGAATTATCCGCACGACATCGATCCGGGGAGGAACAAAGTTGATCATCCTCCCCCAAATAGGCACTCTTATGGGAGAGGGAGGAAACCCAATCATTATCCAACCCATCTGAGGCAGAACATAGCCATCCGCCTCGGCAAAGCGTTCGGCGGCATCCCGGAGGAAGCGGGCCAGCGCCTCCGCCTGTTCGGCCAGTGCATGGCCCTGCCGAACGGCCGTCCGGACCTGCCCCTCCACGCCCGCTTTTTGGCGCGCTTCCCAATCCAGGGAGGCTATGATCCCCTGACAGTGGTCCGCTATCCCTATCAGTTCGCCGGAGACCCGCAAAAATTGTCCGGCCAGGTCGGCTAATCGTTCGGGTGTGACGAGAATGCGCATGGGGAACCTCCTTGCGACTGAATTCCTTTGCTCAGGAGTGCCCCAATATGAATCACCCCTCTTCCGGTCCAGCGGCTTCAGCCTGCAGGGTTGAGCCCAGCATTGTCCACAGAAGAGCGCCGGTAATGGCGCCTGACACGAGTCCAACGACAGCGCCTTGGATTGTCCACCCTTTATCCCAACTCCAAATGCCATTTAAGACCCACCCCATTGCCCAACCGACAGCAGTAATCAGTATCCAACCTTCCGAGTATCGGATGTGGCGGCGAAGGACGACCCACTGGCCCAATCCGCGCATAGTCCCGACTACCAGGTCAGAGAATGCCCCCCAGGAAGCCGATGTGAGTCCGAGGGGAACCAATAAACGATTCCAAACACTTCCACCTGCAAGCCCGCCGATAGCGGAGCCAAGGGCACAAGCGATGAGCCACATCCTTATTTTCATCTTCGGCAAGTAGCGACGCAAAATCAGCCACTGCCCTGCACCCATTAGTAAGCCATTCACCAAATCGGATAAAGCCCAGTTCGTCGGGTTAATACTAAAGGCAGAGCCGATACCAATGAGATTAAACAATGTATAGCCAAGCGACACGCTCCCGGCCGTGATGACCGCCCAAATTGGCCATACCCATAAACTGACAGCGCTTCTTCTGGCACTGATCCACCGCTCAGAAGCATCCGTCATCGCCTTCTGCCCCTGCTCTGATGCTGCTAAGATAGTAACTGACCGCTGCCGTCTCTCCAGGTCCTGCACGATCAGGCCGATCTCCCGCGCCAGTCCGGCCAGCGCCAGGTCGGATTGGGCCAACGCCTGCGCCTGGCGATAGGTCTCCAATGCCCCCTCCAAGATGCCTTTCTCCTCCAGTTGGCGGGCGGCCTGCAGCAACGCCTGTACCTGGGCGGCCCTCACCCCCACCCCCGGCGGCTGCGCCGCCACCCCCTCCCCCTCTCCCGCCCGGCGGGAGAGGGGGAGGGGGCTGGGGGAAGGGATGAGGGGCAGCGCCACCAGCCATTCCCCGAAGGTGGGGCAGTCGGCCAGGGTGTCCGAACGCCAGGCCCGCGCCAGAAGCCCGGCCACCCCCTCCCCCCAGTTGCGCTGCAGGGAGTCCAACAGGGTGCGGTAGCGGTCGCCGTCCCGCTGCATCTCCTGGGGGGCAAAGTAACTCTCCCCCCACGCCGCCGCTACCACCGCCGGGTCGCAGAAGCCCAGCATCTCCGCCAAGAGCACCGCCCCGGCAAAGCGGTCGGCCTCCGGGCCCCACAGACCCCCCGCCGCCTGGCGGTGGGCATACCCCGCCGAGCCGCTGGAGAGTTCCTGCGGGCGAATCATCCCCGGGGCATAGAGGCCCTCCAAGTCTACCAGTTCGGCAGGGGCCCTCACCCTCTCCCCCCTGCCCCCCTCTCCCTCTCCCAACTTTGGGAGAGGGAGAGGGGGGTGGCCGTCAGGCCGGGGGGTGAGGGTGAGG
>CALDFY010000213.1 GCA_937942115.1 uncultured Anaerolineae bacterium
GTCAACCCCTTCGGCAACGTGGTGGACCCCCGGAGCGGGCTGATTCTGGCCGGCGTCCGACCGCCGGAGATGGAGCGTCCCGCCGACCCCCTTCTCCTCATGCAGTTTTTCTACGAAAAGGGCCTGCTTCGCCCCTCCCCAGCGACCAACACCGTCATCGGCGTGGTGGCGACAAACGCCCGGCTGAGCAAAGAAGAGGTCAACAAAGTCGCCCAGATGGCCCAGGACGGCGTCGCCCGCGCCGTCCGCCCGGCCCACACCATGTTTGACGGCGACACCCTCTTCGCCCTGGCGACCGGGGAGAAGCCTGTGGATGTGAATGTGGTGGGGGCGTTTGCGGCGGAGGTGGTGGCGCAGGCAATCGCGCGCGCCGCGAAGACGGCGGAGAGCGCCGGCGGCCTTCCCGCCTACCGGGACCTCTTTGGCAAATCGGATGATATGAGGTAAAATAAACCCGGCGCACTACCTACCCGACCGTTTGGAAAGCAGGACGCGGACGAGCGCGGAAAACGCGGAAAAAATCTCCCTTTTGTTCTCACACCAAGACACAAAGGCACAAAGAAAATCAACATAAATCTTTGCGATCTCTGTGCCTTTGTGGGAGATGCCTTTTGCCCTGCGTTTTGAAAAAAGCATCTATCCGCTTTTCCGCGTCCTGTAACACACGGAAGAACACGGAAATGCACGGAAAATCTTTTTATTGCCGTGTTCATCCGTGTTGATCCGCGTTTTTCCGCGTCCTACTCTGAAAAGTGTCAGGTAGCCAGGGGCTAAAACAGAATCTCCCTTCCCATCCAGATTGAATCAGGAGGCCGCTCATGCCCAATCCCGAACTGCAGACGATTGCTACCACCCTGCTGGAACGGCTCCAGCAATTCCAGCCGGTTGTCGTCACCGAAGACGTCGGCACTGTCGTGGAGGTCGGAGACGGCATCGCCCGCGTCTCTGGACTCCCCACCGTCCAGATGAGCGAACTGGTCACCTTCCCCGATGGCACCATGGGGATGGCCTTCAACCTGGAGGTGGATAACGTCGGCATCATCATTATGGGCGACTACACCAACATCCGGGAGGGCGACCTGGTCCGCCGGACCGGGCGCATCGTCTCCGTGCCGGTGGGGGAGGCCCTGCTGGGCCGCGTCGTGGATGCGCTGGGCCGCCCCATAGACGGCAAGGGCCCCATCCGCACCGACCGGTACCGCCCCATTGAGCGCATCGCGCCGGGCGTTGTCGTGCGCCAGAACGTGGATACCCCGGTCCAGACCGGCATTAAGGCCATAGACGCGATGATCCCCATCGGCCGGGGGCAGCGGGAACTCATCATCGGCGACCGGCAGACGGGCAAGACCGCCATTGCCGTAGACACCATCATCAATCAGAAAGGGAAAGACCTGTACTGCATCTACGTCGCTATCGGGCAGAAGCGGGCCCAGATTCGGCAGGTCGTGGCGACGCTGGAACGGTACGGCGCGATGGAGCATACCATCGTGGTGGTGGCGTCCGCTTCGGAGCCGGCCGCGCTCCAGTACATCGCCCCCTACGCCGGCTGCGCAATGGGCGAGGAGTTTATGGAAAACGGGAAGGACGCCCTGGTCGTCTACGACGACCTCTCCAAGCACGCCTGGGCCTACCGCCAGGTCAGTCTGCTCCTGCGCCGTCCGCCGGGCCGGGAGGCCTACCCCGGCGACATCTTCTACCTCCACTCCCGCCTGCTGGAGCGCGCGGCCCGTCTGGCGAACCACCACATCATCGTCCCCAAAGATGCTCCGGAGGGCGTGAAGGAGGGGGTGGACGGTCAGGTCTACGTCGGCCCGCTGGGCCGGGAACAGGCGGAGGAGCGGCTGAAAGGATTGGGCGACGGCTACGAAATTCGCAAAGTCCCCGGCACCGGCGGCAGCCTGACCGCGCTCCCTATCGTGGAGACCCTGCTGGGCGACGTGACCGCCTACATCCCGACCAACGTCATCTCCATCACCGATGGGCAGATTTATCTGGAGACGGACCTCTTCAACGCCGGTATCCGGCCCGCTATCAACGTGGGTATCTCCGTCTCCCGCGTCGGCGGCGACGCCCAGACGAAGGCGATGAAGCAGGTCGCGGGCGGCCTGCGGCTGGATATGGCCAGTTACCAGGAACTGGCGGCCTTCGCCCAGTTGGGCTCCGAACTGGATGAGGCGACCCAGCGGAAACTGGACCGGGGCCGCCGCCTGACGGAAATCCTCAAACAGCCCCAATATGAGCCGGTCCCGCTGGAAGAGCAAGTGATGATTATCTATGCGGGCACCAAAGGGTATATGGACCGCGTGCCGGTGGCAAGGGTCCGGGAGTACGAGAAGGCGTTTCTGAACTTTATGCGGACGATGCACCCGGAGGTGGGCGCGGACATCGCCGCCCGCAAGGTCATCACCCCGGAGACCGAGGAGGCTCTGAAGGCCGCACTGGAAGAGTTCAACCGCCGCTGGACGTCGTGAGCCAGCAGGAGGGCATCGGATGCAAAAAGACGGGATTCTTACATATGGAGGAAATCCGGGAGCGGTACGCCGGGGAGTGGGTGGTGATTGAGTATGTGGAACTGGACGAGGACTTGCAGATTGTACGGGGCAGGGTCCTGGCCCATTCGTCCGATGATGAGGAAATCTTCCGGAAATTTCTTGAGTTGCGAGGCCTGAAGAGGCCGGTCGCCGTTGAGTATCTGGGTCAAGTACCCGAAGACGTCATCGTGATTGTATGAAGCGAAAGCACTACTGACTCTCTTATCAGATGGGGAAATGCCTGGCTCTTTGCGCGGCTATCGGAGGAAAGGACGATTTCCCTCCGCTCCCTGTCACTCTGATTGTGGATACCAGTGCCGCCTACACGGTATTATGTCCTGAGATTCTGACGGCGACAGGATATGACCTGGAGCATCCTTCGCAAGAGATACCACTTCTGACAGTAGATAGGATGATCAGCGCGCCGGTGGTTACCCTCTCCTGGCTCCACTGCTTGGGGCAGAGGGTCTCGCAGTGGAGCGTACTGGTATATCCACTCCCTCGTGGTTTCAGAAAGTATTACCATAGACGGCCTGCTGGGCATGGATTTCCTGACCCGCTTCGGGGCCGTGATCCATGTCGGAAGGGGGGAAATCTGGCTGGAGGAAGGGCCCGAAATGTAGCCCAGGCCGCCGGGCCTGTAATCGCAGGCTAACAGCCTGCGCCACGGTAGCGCAGGCCGCCGGGCCTGTAGTCGCAGGCTAACAGCCTGCGCCACGGTAGCCCAGGCCGCCGGGCCTGTAATCGCAGGCGAACAGCCTGCGCCACGGTAGCGCAGGCCGCCGGGCCTGCTCCAAGACTATCCACTCCGGTGAGTAGCATCCTATGGAAACCCTACGGGAAATCCGAAGAAGGATTCGTAGCGTCCAGAACCTGGCTCAGATGACCCGCGCGATGGAAGCGGTCTCCGCTTCCAAAGTGCAGAAGGCCCAGGCGGCGGTTATGGCAACCCGTGCCTATGCCCACCGGGCCTGGGAGGTCATCGTCAACCTTTCCGGCGTGCAGGGCGTTCCCCTGCACCCACTCCTGACCGTCCGGGAGCCGGTCCGCTCCGTCCTGATCATCGTCTTCAGCAGCGACCGGGGGCTCTGCGGCGCTTACAACCACAACGTGGTCCGCGCGGCCACCGACTACGCCCGCCTGCTGGGTGTGCCGGTGCGCTACGTCGCCGTGGGCAAGCGCGGGCGGAACATCCTCTGGCGGCTGCGGGCACCGCTGATCGCCGAATTCCACGGCCTGCCCGCCGTCCCCCGCCTGGCCGACATCACCGCTATCGCCCGTCTGGCGATGGACGAGTTCCTCTCCGGCGAGGTAGACGCCGTCTTCCTGGCCTACACGGACTTCATTAACCTGCTCCGCCAGCGGCCGGTGGTGAAGCGGCTGCTGCCGCTGCGGCCGACCTGTCTGGAGGACCAGGTCGTCTGCGAGTATGTGGTGGATATGCGGCCCGCAGGGGTGGTAGATTACATCTATGAGCCGTCGCCGGAGGCGCTGCTGGATGTTGTCCTGCCCCGTTTTACCGAACTGCAGGTCTACCAGACTGCGCTGGAGGCGGCGGCCAGCGAGCATGCGGCCCGCCGGGCGGCGATGCGCAACGCCACCGACAACGCCGAAGAACTCATCCGGGACCTGACCATCCTCCGCAACAAGGCCCGTCAGCATGCCATCACCAAAGAGTTGCTGGACATCGCCGGGGGCGCCGAAGCCCTGCGGCAACTGCAGGGGGAGATGGCCGTATAAGACCGGAGGTTTTTATGGAGACACTGAGAATTGAGATGCCGGACGAAATTCTGCGAATGTTAAACCGCACTCCTGGCGAAATGGCCCGGGACCTTCGCCTGTATGCGGCGCTGATG
The DNA here is from genome assembly GCA_937942115.1 of uncultured Anaerolineae bacterium. Taxonomy (GTDB): domain Bacteria; phylum Chloroflexota; class Anaerolineae; order B4-G1; family DUEL01; genus SpSt-77. Next base: position 4,388 of record CALDFY010000213.1, read on the forward strand.
CTGTTTCGCCTGGGAAAGCTATCTTCCGGCGCAGCGGCCACAATGGCCGGTATCCCCCGGGTGATATTTTTGGACCTGTGTGCTGAGTATGGGATCCCTATCTCCCAGATTTCACCGGAGTCTCTGGCCCGCGAGGTAGCCGGTGCCGAGGGCATCATTGGTTAGTGATACCACCATTTTGCTGTATCTGGGAAGGGTTCAGCAAGTTCATCTGTTGCCGACCCTTTTTGCGCGAGTATACATCCCGGAGCAGGTAGTTCTGGAATTGGACGCTGGGCGCTTGCTCCGAAGCAATACGGTGAACCCTCGCCAATTGGGATGGGCCACCATTGTAGAAGTGACCGAGGAACAAATGGCCGCTTTGCCCCCGAATCGCCTGGGGCCGGGCGAACAATCGGTGATCGCATACGCCTTAACCGGTCCAGAACTTGTAGCAGGCTTGGATGATGCAAGAGCCAGATCGGTTGCAGAGGAATTGGGCCTGCGGGTTATCGGCACGATCGGCATACTGTTACTTGCTAAGCGGCAAAAACAGATACCTGCGCTGCGACCACTGCTGGATGCGGTCCGGGACTGCGGATTCCACATAGATGCCGAGTTGTATCGCAAAGCGATCCAACTGGCTGGCGAAGAGAAATAAACCCTCCGCAACAAGGCCCGTCAGCATGCCATCACCAAAGAGTTGCTGGACATCGCCGGGGGCGCCGAAGCCCTGCGGCAACTGCAAGGGGAGATGGCCGCGTGAATGGAAGCAGGGCGAAAGATGAACGCTCAAAAACGTCTTCCGGAGACCCCAGTAACCAGCCTGGAGACCATCGGTTGGGAATGGTTCCTGGACCAGTACTGGGACGAAGCCCTATACCTGGCCCTGGCCAACAGCCGTAATATTCTGGCCGAACTCTCCGACGGCAAGGTGACCCTTATGATGCCGACACCCGCCCATCAGCAGGTCACCGGGAACCTTTATGCGGCGTTGCGGGAGTACGGACGGGCCGGGAATCGGGGACGAGCCTATATGGCCCCGATGCCGATCCGCCTCTGGCCGGGCAAATTCCGGGAACCCGATGTGGCCTTCTACAAGACTGAACATCTGGACCGGGTCGGTGAACAATACGGTGAGGTCCCGGACCTGGTCGCTGAAGTCATATCCCCGTCTACCCACGTCGTGGATAGAGGAGCGAAACGGGAAGAGTACGCCCAGGCTGGCGTTCCGGAATACTGGCTTTTGGACCCGGAAACCCGAACCGTCACCGTCTACGTCTTGGCCGAAGGGAAATATCGCTTCGCTGCTCTCTATCGGGAGGGGGAAACGGCCCGCTCCGAAACGCTGGAAGGACTGCAAGTTGAGGTGAGCGATTTGTTTGACTGACCTGCCGATGATAACACCGGCTTTGAAGCCAGGGATGCGGAAGAGGCGATTCAACTGGCCGAACAAACCCTTCGCTTTGTGAAGGAGCGGCTTTTTTCCAACTCTGGATTGAGGAGGTGCTTCCTATGCCCCGTCAGGTAGTCGGCAGAGTGGTGCAGGTCAAGGGCGGCGTGGTGGATGTGGAGTTCGCCCCCGAAGACCTGCCGGACATCTACAGCGCGGTGGAGATTCCGCTGAACGGACGCCGCCTGGTCCTGGAAGTGGAACAGCAATTGACCAACAACTGGGTCCGCTGTGTGGCCATGGACACCACCGACGGCCTCCAGCGCGGCCTGCCAGCCTACACTACCGGCGAGCCGATCAAGGTGCCGGTGGGTCCGGCAACGCTGGGCCGCATTTTCAACGTCCTGGGCGAGCCCATAGACGGGAAGGGTCCGGTGGAGGCAACGGAGTACCGGCCTATCCACCGCCCCGCTCCGCCTTACGAGGAGCAGGCCACCTTCAGCGAGTTCTTTGAGACCGGCATCAAGGTCATAGACCTGGTCGCTCCCTTCACGCGCGGCGGGAAGACCGGCGTCTTCGGCGGGGCCGGCGTCGGCAAGACGGTCATCATCGCCGAGTTGATGTACACCATCGCCAAGTACCACGGCGGCGTCTCCGTCTTTGGCGGTGTGGGGGAGCGCAGCCGCGAGGGTACCGAATTCTATCTCTCCCTCACCGAGATGGGCGTGATAGACCGCGCCGTGATGGTCTTCGGGCAGATGAACGAGCCGCCGGGCGTCCGCTTCCGCGTTGGCCTGACCGCACTGACAATGGCGGAGTACTTCCGGGACCAGGGGATGGACGTTCTGCTCTTCATTGACAACATCTACCGCTTCGTGATGGCGGGGATGGAGGTCTCGGCGCTGCTGGGTCGGATGCCCAGCGCGGTCGGCTATCAGCCCACCCTGGGAACTGACATGGGGGAACTGCAGGAGCGCATTACCAGCACCCGGCGCGGCTCCATCACCTCCATGCAGGCCGTCTACGTCCCCGCCGACGACTACTCCGATCCCGGCCCGGTGACCACGTTCGCCCATCTGGATGCGACCATCGCGCTGGAGCGGCGGCTGGCGGCCCAGGGGCTCTACCCGGCAGTGGACCCGCTGGCTTCCACTTCCCGCATCCTGGACCCGCGCGTCGTCGGCGAAGACCACTACAACGTGGCCCGCGAAGTCCAGCGGGTGCTGCAGCGCCAGCAGGACCTGCAGGACATCATCGCCATCCTGGGCGTGGAAGAACTTTCGGATGAGGACAAACTCATCGTCGCGCGGGCCCGCAAAATTCAGCGCTTCCTCACCCAGCCGATGCACGTGGCGGAGCGGTTCACCGGCCGGCCCGGCCGCTACGTCCCCATCGCCGAGACCGTCCGGGGATTCCGGGAAATCCTGGAGGGGAAGCACGATGACCTGCCCGAAGAGGCATTCTACATGGTGGGCACCATTGACGAGGCAGTGGAGAAGGCAAGGCAACTGAGAGCCAAATAGGTCGTTTGTGGGGGGAAGAAGTGAGACAGGTGTTGATTTATCCCGGCGAGGATGGATACTGGGTTGCCGAGTGTCCCAGCCTTCCAGGTTGCATCAGCCAGGGTAAAACCCGCGAGGAAGCCATCCGGAATATCAAAGAGGCCATCCCGGGATATATTGCCGCCCTCCAAAAAGATGGCCTGCCTGTACCTGAAAAACATTTTAGCGCCCTGCTGGTTGCGGTATGACCCGATTGCCCCGAGTCTCTGGAGGGGAATGCGCGAAGGTGCTGAGTAGTACGACAATGGCAGATTTTTTGTTATAAAAGCATTATTTAGTGGGTTCTCTGGGATAGGGGACGATTCGGCCAGCTTTCCGGAGCCGACTTCGGCGCGAGCGAACCCGGTGCACCAGGTGCTGGACCACCAGCCGCCGCGC
>CALDFY010000214.1 GCA_937942115.1 uncultured Anaerolineae bacterium
GCCCGAGGCGGCGGGAAGCGGAGAGCCGAAGCCAGCCTTAAGTTAACGCCTATGGGGAGGGGTGAGGGCCTCCGCCACCGAAGGCGAGCGGGAGAGGGGGGATAGGAAGGGGTGAGGGCAGCGGTTCAGACCATCCCAACCACACAGGTGGAATGTTTTTCACTGCAGCGGCGAAGCCACCGCAGTGAAAAAACCTTTATTTTATATTTTGGAAGCAGCCGGAGGCCCACGCAGGAAGACTTTGGGCAGAAAGGCCGAAGTTGCGAAGAGGAGCCAGCGGCGTAGACGCCGGGGGAGGGGGTGAGCCTGCTTTCCCAACTTACGCCCGAACCTCCGGGTTGATTTGACAGAGCCAATTTGTGATGCTATCATGCTGTCACGTCAGGAGGAGGCATCGGGATGCAAATCAAACGGATCACCATTCGGGTTCCTCTGGAACTCCACCAGCAGCTGAGGCAACTGGCGGCCCGCCGGGCGGTCTCTCTCAATGCTCTGGCCGTTGAAGTGCTGGAAGCCTGCACGAAAGCCGCGTCGGAGGAGCGGGAGCCCTTTCCCCTGCGGGAACTCAGTGCGTTGCTGGCCCCGGCCGCCGAAGCGGCCCATCTCACCGAAGAAGAATTGCTCCGCCATGCCCGCCAGGTGCGTCGGCGAATCTGGCAGGAGCGCTACGAGAAGGTCGTCCAGTCCTGCTCTGTTCGGCCGGAGTCCGCGTGAACGGGTTGCGCGTTTTCCCCGATACAGGCGTACTGCTGGCGATGATTGTCTTCCCCCGGGACCGCTCCGGTGCCCTCATACGGGCAGGCGAGGTGCTGGAGTTGTACGAGGCCGGTGCCTTTGAACTGGTGGTGAGCCAGGCAGTGGTGGATGAACTGGATGAGGTATTGGACGAGCGGTTCCCCAGATACCGGCCCCAGGCGGTATCCCTTTTAATGCCCTTCATAGACCGGCTTGTCCGTTGGCCCACTCCTGCCGAGATTGTGGCGGTGCTTCCTTTCTGCACGGATCCCTCGGACGCGCCCATCTTCGCGTCGGCCCTCATTGCCAAACCCGATGTCGTTCTCTCCAACGACTTTGAAGCGTTCCACACCTCCCAGGCGAAATCGCTGTGGAGGCGGTATGGCATTGTTGTGGAGAGCCTCTACGGACTTCTGTGTATCTTCGGCCGCCGGGAGCGCCGGAAAGACCCGGATGGCGGCCTGGTCTGAGCCTCTGGGGGAGAGGCTTCTTGTCCCTTGTCCCGCTCCGCGCCTCGCCGATGGGAGAATGGCACGATACTTCTTCGTGAAGGAGGCTCTGTGACCCCCAAACCCCTTCCCAAAATCGCTGCGTCTTTGCTGGTCGGGGTGGGTCTTCTGGCCTGTGCCCTGATGCTCATACCCCAGGTGTTTCCCATGCGCGCTGACTGGCCTCCTTTAGAGACTACCGTTGAACTGACCGGCCTCCGGAAAGACCCCGGACTCTCTTCCCGATACATCATCACCATCACCCATCAGGGGACGGCGACTGCCAACACACTGCACACATTTTACGACACCGAAGGGCAACTTGTCACCACCATTTCCGACCTTCTCTCCTCAGGGACAGCGCGTATCTACGACCTGGCGGCAATTGCCGGCCTCCCGATGGGCTATCGCGGCTCGGTAACCGTAACGGCCAATCAGCCCATCACCGGGGCGCTGCTCCCTTTCCCCTTATATCTCCCCCTGGTCATGCGCGCCTACCGCCCGCCGCCGCCCCCGCCGGTCTATCCCAACGACACCTACTATGCATGGGGCTACCAGTGGGGCCTGGACAAAGTCCGGGCTCCCGAGGCCTGGGCCCTCTCCAGAGGCACGGGCGTGCTCATCGCTGTCCTGGATACCGGCACCGACTACACCCACCCCGACCTCTCCGGCAAAGTCCGCACCGACATAGACTACGACTATATCAACCGCGACTCGGATGCGATGGATGACCACAACCACGGCACCCACGTCTCCGGCATCGCGGCGGCAGCGACGAACAACAGTCGGGGAGTGGCCGGCCTGGGCTGGGAGGCGACCATCCTGCCGCTGAAAGTGATGAACAGCAAAGGCGAAGGGAGCACGGCCGAGTTGATCCCGGCCATCTACTACGCCGCCGACCAGGGCGCACGGGTCATCAATATGAGCCTGGGCGGTCCCTATCCATGCCCTTCTAACCTCCAGGACGCGGTGAACTACGCCTACAGCCGGGGCGTCCTGCTGGTGGCGGCGGCAGGGAACAATCATACCTATCATACCTACCAGACGATATTCCCGGCCAACTGCACCCACGTGCTGGGGGTGGCGGCGACGACCTCATCGGATACACGGGCCTCCTTCTCCAACTACGGCTCCCACGTCAGCGTGGCCGCGCCGGGGACGAGCATCTCCAGCACTCTGCGGGGTGGTGGTTACGGCAATATGTCGGGTACTTCTATGGCTACCCCCTTCGTCGCCGGGCTGGCCGCGCTGGTCTACGCCCGCTTCCCCACCTACACCCCCGACCAGGTCGCCTCGGCGCTCCTGGATACTGCGCAGGACCTGGGGAGCGCTGGCTGGGATGCAGAATACGGCTGCGGTCGGATAGACGCCTTCAAAGCCCTCTGGGACGGTGCGCAGGGGAACTACCCGGTCTGCCTGGGCGCGCGGGTATGGAGCGCGGGGGAGCGGGGGAGCGGAGGGGCGGGGGAGGTAGTGCCGGGCGAGGTGGTGGTGTCGGTACGGGCCGGGGCGCGGGCAGAGAATCTCTTCCGGGGACTGGGGCTTGCCTCTGAGGGCATCCTGCTCTACCGGGCCCGCTCCGGCGTGCAGGTCTGGCGGTTGCAGGTGCCGGTGGGGCAGGAGGAGGCTGTCCTGGCCCGCCTGCGGGCCGCCCCCGACGTCATCGCCGCCGACCGGAACTACGTGATCCGCCTCCCTGGCTTGTTTGACAAGTCCAGCGAGTGATGTTAAACTGACGGTGGCGAAATCCGTTCACATACTTTGTACTCACACAAAGACACAAAGGACACAAAAACTCCGGGTCTTTGTGTCTCTGTGTGAGACCGATCTCAAGGTTCTGGATGCGAGCCGTATACTGGATTCTGCCCGGCCTTCTGGCCGGTCGGCCCGGGCCGCAGATGGTCCCCTGGAACCTGACCGAACTCCGGGAGATGGGGTTTCAGACCATCGTCTCGCTGGTCTCGGTGGACGGGGAGCCCATCCGGGCGGCGGGGTTCCGTCATCTCTACGTGCCGCTGGACGGCGCGCTGGCTTTCCTGCCCTCCCTGCGGCGTCGGCTGGCGCGGCGGATGCGCCCGGTCGTGGACTTCGTCGCCGAAGAGGTCGCCGCCGGGCGCCCAACCCTGGTCCACTGCCGCCGGGGCAATGACCGGACGGGAGCGGTGCTGGCTGCCTATCTGGCCTGTTATCAGGGATTGACCCCCGAGGAGGCCATCCGGCGGGTGCTGGAGGTCAACCCTCAAGCGATGCGCTCGCTGGGGTTCAAGCCCCTGGTGAAGACGATCTGTCTGGAGGAGCGCCCATTCAGCCTTCCTCACCTCACCCCCAGCGGCTTCGCCGCTACTCCCTCCCCTCTCCTGACCGAGGGTCAGGAGAGGGGAGGGGGTGCCGCCGCAGGCGGCGGGGGAGGGGTGAGGCTGGATAGTCACCTGGAGGAAATCTGACGCCGTGGTCCGTTCATCCCGTTCTGAGAGCAAAATACCCACTCTGACCGAAATTCTGGAATCGCTGAAATCGGGCCGAACCAACCGCCGCACCCTTTACGGCCTCTCCAATCTGGAGCGGAGCGAAGCCGAGCAGGTCTGGGCCGTCTGGGGCGAACTGCCGGTCGCAACCCGCCGGAAGATGGCCCAGATGATGGTGGAAATCGCCGAGAGCGACTTTGAGGTCAATTTTGACGAAGTGTTCCAACTGGTGCTGAAAGACCCGGACGCGGCGGTCCGCCTGGCCGCCGTGGAGGGTCTCTGGGAGGACGAGGACATCCGCCTGGTGCCGGTGCTGGCTAACGTGTTGCTGAACGACCCGGCCGCCGAAGTCCGGGCGGCCGCGGCCTCTTCCCTGGGTCGCTTTATGCTCTCCGGCGAACTGGGCAAAATCCGCCCCCGTCCTCACCAGCAGGCCTTCCAGGCCCTTCTGGCCGCCTGTACCAATGAGAAAGAAGACCTGGAGGTCCGGCGGCGGGCGCTGGAATCCCTGGCCTACTCCGGTGAGAGCGTCGTCGCCGACCTCATCCGCGCGGCCTACCGCCACCCCGACGAGCGGATGCGCGCCAGCGCCGTCTTCGCTATGGGCCGCAGCGCCGACGACCGCTGGGCCGCCGAGGTGATGCGGGAACTCCACAGCCCCAGCCCCCAGATGCGCTACGAGGCCGCCCGGGCCTGCGGGGAACTGGAACTGAGCGACGCGGTTCCCGCGCTGCTGGAACTGATAGAGGACGTGGATGCCGAGGTCCAGGAGGCCGCCATCTGGGCCCTGGGGCAGATCGGCGGCGACGAAGCCCGTCAGGCGCTGGATACCTGTCGCCGTTCCGATAACGAAGCCCTGCGCGGCGCCGCGCGGGAGGCCCTGCGGGAACTGGAATTCCTCCACGGCGACCTGGGCGCGTTCCTCCTGTTTGATTTCTTTGAGGACGAAGACGAGGAGGACGGGGACGAGGATTGGGATGAAGATTGGGAGTAGGGAGTCAGGAAGTAGGGGGACTTCGCCGATCCGGGTCATTTTGACCCTCGCCATCCTGCGACAGGTCTTGTTCTTTTCTCTGCCCTGTGCGGTCACCGCAGGCCCGGCGCCGTACCAGGAAACGCCCATCACGGTCAAAGAGGCCTCGGTCACCTACACCTTCGGCCAGCAAGCCGTCTTCTCCATCCAGGCCACTGCGTCGGCCGACATCACCGCCCTTTACCTCTACCTCCAGTCGGAGAGCAACGAGCGGGTAGAGGTCACCCCAGTCCCGATAGACCCCGGTCCCTCGGTTCAGGCGACGTTCACCCGCGACCTCCGCCTGTTCCCCTTTCCCCCGTTCGGCACCGTCCGGTGGTGGTGGGAAGTGCGGGACGCGGCGGGCCATCAACTGACGACGCCCGCTTCCACGTTCCGGTATGAGGACAACCGGTGGGACTGGTTCAGCCGCACCGCTGGCCCCATCACCGTCCACAGCACGGTGGATGACCCCCCGTATATGCAGGCCGCGCTGGATATTGCGGCCGTCAGCCTGGAACGGATCGCCCGCTCCCTGAACGTGCCGCCGCCGGAGAGGGTGGACATTTATCTCTATCCCTCGCTGGCCGACCTCCAGGCCGCGCTGCGGATGGCCGGTCGGGAGTGGATGGGCGGACAGGCCCGTCCGGAACTCGGTGCCATCCTGGTCGCCGTCCCCCACAGTGACGGGTATCTGGCCCGGATGGAGCAGGAGATTCCCCACGAACTCACCCATCTCCTTGTCTACCGCCTGACGGGACCGGGAGGGTACCGCTACGTCCCGGCGTGGCTGAACGAGGGGCTGGCCACGGCCAACGAGACCCGTCCCGACCCCAATATGGATTCTCTGCTGGAGCGGGCCCGGGCCGAGGGGCGCCTCGTTCCCCTCCGCAATCTCTGCCCTCCCTTCTCCACCGACCCGGCGGAGGCGCTGCTGGCCTACGCCGAGAGCGGAAGCCTGGTCCGCTACATCCGGCAGCAGTACGGCGACAGCACCATCCGCGCCCTTCTTCTGGCCTACGCCGACGGCGCCGACTGTGAGGCGGGGGTCCAGCGAGTCCTGCACGTCGGCCTGGACCCGCTGGAGCGAGCCTGGCGGGCCGACCTGAGCGGGGTGGGGAAGTGGTTGGTGTGGATGGCGGATAACGCCCCCGGCCTGGCCCTCTGGGGCCTGAGCCTTCTCCTGGCCTTTCCCATCGCCCTGGCAGGGTTACGGAGCACGAAACACGGAGTGCGTAGCAGTAGATGAACCATTTCTGGCTTTCCATTTTGACCGGATTGCTGGGTATCTTCTTCTTTATCTTTCTCAACGCGTTCTTTGTCGCGGCCGAATTCGGATTGGTGAGTGTCCGGCGGACGCGGGTGGAGGAACTGGCCGCCCAGGGCCACCCCACCGCCCGGGTGGTCCGGCGGGCTCTGGATGACCCGGACCGTTTCATCGCTGCCACCCAACTGGGCATCACCATCGCCAGCCTGGCCCTGGGGTGGATCGGGGAGCCGGCCCTGGCGCACCTTTTCATCCCGCTTCTGCAGTTTCTTCCCCCGTCCTGGGTCGGGGCGGCCGCTCATTCCGTCGCCGCTGCGATCGCCTTTGCCTGCATCACTTTCCTCCACGTCGTCGCGGGCGAATTGGCCCCCAAGTCCATCGCCCTCCAGAACCCGGAGCGGACGGCGTTCTTTGTCGCCCGGCCGATGCGGGTCATTTTCCAGATTTTCCGGCCCGCCATCTGGGCCCTGAATGGCGCCGGGAACGGCCTGCTCCGGTTGCTGGGCATCCGTCCGGCGGGCGGCCACGAGCGGGTCCACTCCGTCCAGGAACTGAAGATGCTCATTGAGGCCAGCCAGGAGGAGGGGGTCCTGGAGGCCGAAGAGGAGCAGATGCTGCGCGCCGTCTTTGACCTCCGCTCCAGCCGGGCCGCCGAAGTGATGGTCCCCCGCACCGAGATGGTCTGCGTCCCCGCCGACGCAACCGTAGAGGAACTGGCCGACCTGGCCGAACGGACCGCGCTGACCAAATTCCCGGTCTTTGAAGACGACCCGGACCACATCATCGGCATCGTCTACCTGAAGGACCTCCTGCGGCCCATCCGGGCCTGCCGGTCTGACCTGACGGCCCGCGCGCTGATGCGGGACGCGCTCTTCCTGCCGGAGACGGTCTCCGTGGCCGACCTGTTGGCCCACTTCCGGCGCGCCCGCCAGCACATCGCCATCCTGGTGGATGAGTACGGCGGTACGGCTGGCCTGGTGACGCTGGAGGACTTGCTGGAGGAGATTGTGGGGGACATCGGCGACCTGTTTGAGCCCCCCGTTCCCCAGATTCAGCATCTCCCGGACGGAAGCGTCCTGCTGGACGGGCGGATGACCCTGACGGAGGTCAACGAGGCTCTGAGTCTCTCCCTGAGCGATCCCTTCTACACCACCGTCGGCGGGCTGGTGATGGGGCGCCTGGACCGGATTCCGGCGGTGGGGGATGAGGTTGTCCTGGAGGACGGGCATCGGCTGCGGGTGGAGGAGATGGACGGCCGCCGGGTGGCCCGGGTGCGGCTGACCCGACCTTCGGCGTAGACGAGGGCAACCGCATTGTAGGGGCAGGGCTTGCCCCTGCCCCTAATGGGGCAACCGCAAGGGTTGCCCCTACATTGTCCGTTGTAGGGGCAGGGCTTGCCCCTGCCCCAGGGCTTGCCCCTGCCCCAGGGCTTGCCCCTGCCCCAGGGGGGCAACCGCAAGGGTTGCCCCTACA
>CALDFY010000215.1 GCA_937942115.1 uncultured Anaerolineae bacterium
TGGGTGGCAAATTGATAGGCAGACGAATTCTCCTCCGGCGGCAGGATGCCCCAGATGTTGTACCCGGCAAAGTGCATGAACCCCCAGATGGTACCTGCCAGCAAGTATCCGTTGACCGCCCCGATAATGAAGCCCAAGAACAGGTCCTGAATCTTCTCTCGTCGCGCCTTCCCGGCCAGATACGGCGATACCACCGGCCCGGCGTACCCAAAAAGGGCCATAATGACGAAGAGGGCGCTGAAGATGTAGAATTGGTCCACCGACGAACGGGCCTTCAGATACTCCCGGACGAACGGGATGATGTTCAGAAAGAGCCAGCGCAGGAAGGAGGCGGAGATAATGGCCAGGGTGACCAGCAATTCCCGCACCCATCCCCGCAGCGCGCCGATAAGCCCGAACATCAGGACGACCATCCAGAAGAAGGTATTGAGCGGGATCACTTCTCACCCCCGATTTCCATCACCAATTGGGCCAACCGTTCCGCCGCGTCGGGACGGGCCAGGGCCGCAGCCGATGCCCGCATCCCGGCCAGCCGCGCCGGGCCCCCCAGCAGCGACCGCACCGTCGGCACCAGGTCTTCCTTCAGCCGGGCGTCTTCCAGGACGACCGCGGCGCCGCGCGAGGCCAGCCACTGGGCGTTCACCCGCTGGTAGCGCCAGGCGTAAGGGTACGGGACCAGGACGGCGGGCAGTCCGAAATACGGCAACTCTCCCAGGGTGGACGCTCCGGCCCGGCAGACGGCCAGGTCCGCCGCCGCCAGCGCCTGCCCCATCGCCGCGCCGTGGAGATATGGGTAGGGGTGGTACCTCACCCCTCCCCCGCCACCTGCGGCGGCACCCCCTCCCTTCTCCTGACCGAAGGTCAGGAGAGGGGAGGGGGTAGCGGCGAAGCCGCTGGGGGTGGAGTGAGGACCCAACCATCTTGCGCTACTCTCCACCCACGGCCAATCCCGCTCCCCGGTAATGTGGACCACGTGCGCCACCTCCAGCAGCGCCCCCAGATTCTCTATCACGGCCTGGTTGATGCTCCGGGCGCCGGTGCTACCCCCGAAGGCCAGAAGTACCCGCTCCCCCTCCGGCAACCCCAGCGCCTCCCGCGCCGCCGTCCGCTCTATCCCGGCGAACTCGGGCCGGACCGGGTAGCCCGTCACCACCACTTTATGGGCCGGAAGGAAGGCCCGGGAGTCCTCCACGGTGACCCCGATGCGGGTCGCCAGTCGGGCGATGAAGCGCACTGCCAGCCCCGGCTCAATGTCCGGCAAGTACAGCAGAATGGGCACCCGCAGGACCCGCGCCGCCAGCGCGACGGGCACGCTGGCGTACCCCCCGGTGACGAAGAGCGCATCCGGCCGGCGCCGACGGCCCAGCCGCAGCGCGACCAGAAACCCCCGCGCCAATCGGACCAGGTTGCGCGTCGCTTGCCGGGGCGCCAGTCCGTGCAGGCCTCCGGCCGGGATTCCGGCGAAGGGCAGCCCCGCGCGGGCGATCAGCCGTTCCTCCACGCTCTCCCGGCCGCCCACGTAGAGCACGTCCACCGGCCCCATCTCCTTCAGCGCCTGCAGGACAGCCAGTCCCGGATAGACGTGCCCGCCCGTTCCCCCTCCAGCCATCCAGAGAAACATCGTTTTGACCACGGACGACGGGCGACAGACCACGGACGATGGACGATGGACCACTGACCACTGACGGGATTCATCGCAGAGAACGCGGGGAGTGCTTGATTTTGAGTTCGGTCCCCACCGGTGCTCTCTGCGGTTGAATCTCCTCTCCTTTCCAGCGGCGGGGTGGGCGTCCCCGCGCAACGCTCTCCAGAAGCCCCACTGCGGCCAGTGATGTCAACAGTGACGAGCCGCCCATGCCGATGAACGGCAGATTGGTCCCGGTAAACGGCAACAGGGAAGCGATGACGCCCATATTCAGCAGGGCCTGGAAGACCAGGAGCCCCGTCAGCCCAGCGGCCAGGAGCCCGCCGAAACTGTCCCGGGCGCGCAGGGCAATACGAAACCCCCGCCAGGCCAGCACGCCGAACAGCCCGATGACCAGCAGACACCCAACCAGCCCCAGTTCCTCTCCGATGACGGCAAAAATGGCGTCGGTGTGGGCGGCGGGCAGGTAGAATTTCACCCGTCCTTCCCCCAGCCCGGTGCCGAAGAGGCCGCCGCTGGCCAGCGCGTAGAGCGCCTGCTGGGGGTGGTACGGCAGGAGCGACGGGTCTTTCAGCCCGGCCAGGAAGGCCTCAAACCGTTCGTGCGCGTGCGGATAGACCGTTATCAACCCCCAGAAGACCACCGCGCCCATCAGCCCGGCCACGAACAACTGCCCGATGTGCGCGCCGGAGAGGAAGAAGACCAGGAATCCGGCGAAGACCAGGACGGCTACGGCGCTCAGGTCCGGCTGCAGGGCCACCAGTCCCGCCACCAGCCCCATCCAGACGGAGAAAGGGATCAGGCCGTAGGAGAGGTCGCGGATGCGCTCCCCTTTGGATGAGGCCCACGCGGCCGCGTAGACCACCGTCGCGACCTTCGCCAGTTCCCCCGGCTGGACGGAGTTTCCCAGCAGGGAACGCTGAGCCCCCCACTGCGGGCGACCCACGAGCAGCACCAGCAGGAGTAGGGCCAGGGTCCCGCCCAGTAGCGGGACCGCCCCGTCCCGCCAGAGGGTGTAGTCCGTTCGGGCCAGCACGACGGCTACGGCTACCCCCAGTGCCAGCCACAGGACCTGCCGTTTGAGCCAGTAGAGCGGGTCTCCGAACTGGCCGTAGGCCCAGTCAAAGGTGGTGCTGTAGACCATCAGCAGTCCCAGCATCACCAGGGCCGCAGTGGTCAGCATCAACAGATAATCGGGCGGTCGGGATTCTCTCATCGCACCCTTGAGGCCCCGAATTTCACGAATGACAGTAACTACCCTACGCCAGGGGCTAAAAGCCCAATGGCCCTAACTTTTTCGGCGCGCTGGCCTCACCCCTCCCCCGGCCCCTCCCCTCTCCCAAACTTCGTTTGGGAGAGGGGTGCCTCACCCCTCCCCTGGCCCCTCCCCTCTCCCAACCTTCGTTTGGGAGAGGGGAGGGGAGATAGGAGGGGTTTTGCGGCGGCCGAAGGCCGCCGCATCCCCCACCCCCAGCCCCCATAGGCGTTAACTTAAGGCTGGCTTCGGCTCTCCGCTTCCCGCCGCCTCGGGCGCCGATGGGAAATCGGCCTCCCCTGGGGGCAACCGCAAG
>CALDFY010000216.1 GCA_937942115.1 uncultured Anaerolineae bacterium
ACCCTGCGACCCTGCACCCTGCGCCTTGCGACCTTAACACAAGGAGACTCCCATGTCCACCCACCGAGAGATGAAGCGCATCCTGGTCACCGGCGCCTGCGGGCAGATCGGCTCCGAACTGACCCTGGCGCTGCGGGAGAAATACGGCGGCGAGAACGTCGTCGCCGCCGGCCACCGGACTCCGCCCGGGCCGGCCCTGCGGGACTCCGGCCCCTTTGAGTTTGTGGACGTCACGAAGCGGGACGAACTGGAGGCGGTGGTCCGCAGGTACAACATAGACACCGTCTACCACATGGCCGCTGTCCTCTCCGCTGCCGGGGAGAAGAATCCCCACCTGGCCTGGGACGTCAACATCAACGGCCTCTACAACGTCCTGGAAGTGGCCCGGGAGCACAATATGGTGCGGGTCTTCGTCCCCAGTTCCATCGCCGTCTTCGGGCCGGAGACCCCCCGCGACCCGGCTCCCCAGGAGACGGTCCTTCGTCCCACAACGATGTACGGCTTGACCAAAGTGACGGGGGAACTGCTGGGCAACTACTATGTCCGGCGCTTTGGGCTGGACGTGCGGGGTATCCGCTATCCGGGCATCATCAGCAGCGAGACCCTGCCCGGCGGCGGCACCACCGACTACGCGGTGGAAATCTTCTACGAGGCCATTCAGCACAAACGGTATACCTGCTTCGTCCGGGAGGACACTGTCCTGCCGATGATGTACATGCCCGATTGCATCCGGGCCACGCTGATGCTGATGGAGGCCGACTTCGCCCGCCTCAAACACCACACCGACTTCAATCTGGCCGGCCTCAGTTTCTCCGCCGGGGAGTTGGCCGCCGAGATCAAAAAACACATCCCCGAATTCGTCTGTGAGTATCAGCCCGACTTCCGCCAGCAGATTGCCGACTCCTGGCCCCGCACGGTGGACGACAGTGCCGCGCGGGAGGAGTGGGGCTGGTCGCCCCAGTATGACCTGCCCACGATGGTAGCGGATATGCTGGAGAAACTGCGCCGCAAACTGGTGGCGCAAGATTAATCTTGCGCCACGGGAGGTGTAATATGGCCCGCGTGGGAAAGATTCTGCTGCTGGTTCTGGTCCTCCTCATCCTGGCCGCCGTCGGCTACCAGGCCCAGAACGTGGCCGTGATGGGATGGGATTCGGTGGTGGAGTACCAGACCCCTTACCTGACCCATCTGCCCCGGGGGAGCGCGGCCGAACCCCTGGCCCGACGGGTTGTCCTGGTCCTGGTGGATGGGCTGCGGCTGGACGCCTCCCGGAACATGGCCCGCCTGAACGAACTGCGCGGGCGGGGGGCCGACCTCTCCGTCCGGGTGGGGCAACCGTCCCTCTCCTACCCGTCCTGGACGGTGATCGCATCGGGCACCTGGCAGGAGATCAGCGGGGTGACCACCAACTGGTACGAGGGGGAAGTCCAGGTAGATACGGTCTTCAAGTCGGCGCGGGACGCCGGAGTACCCGCCGTCATCGTGGGGACCGGGGGATGGCAGAAACTCTACGGCTCCCACCTCACCGAGTTCGTGAAAGTGCCCGGTCCCGAGGATGAGAACGCCCCGCCGGAGGCGTGGGCCCAGATGGACAGCGACGCGCTCCGCCTGGCCATCCGGGTGCTGGATGATTACCCCGAGGGCCTCGTCCTGGTCTACTTTGGGGGGACGGACGAACTGGCGCATCTCTATGGCGGGGTCAGCACCCAGTATCTGGACGAAGTGCGGAGGGTGGACGAGTACATCGGCCGCCTGGCGGAGCGGCTGGACCTGGAGAAGGACGTCCTCATTGTCACCGCCGACCACGGGCACGTGGACATCGGCGGGCATGGGGGCTGGGAGCGGTCGGTCCTGCATGTCCCGCTGGTGATGGTGGGGAAGGCCATCCGCCACGGGGCCTACACGGAGCGGTTCCAGGCCGACATCGCGCCCACTATCGCCGCACTGCTGGGCATCCCCATCCCCGTCCACGCCCAGGGCCGTCCGCTGGTGGAGATGCTGGAGGCTTCCGCCGATGCGAAGGGACGGATCGGGCTGAACGCCGGCCTGCAACTGGTGGGGTTCTACGACTCCTACGCTCAGAGCCTGGGGGTCAAACCGTTTGCGGGGGGAGTTTTGACAAAATACCGGGAGCGGCTGGCCCGGGGAGAAGAGGGGGCCCTGAGCGGGATGTGGGAGGAGATGACCGCGCGGGCTCAGGCCGCGCGGGCCCGGCGCTTCTGGCGGGAACGGCTCCTGCGGTTGCCCATCGCGCTGGGCATCGCCCTGGTCCCGCTTCTCTACCTGCTCCTCTTCCGGGGGCGACTCCGGCAGTTGCTGCTCCCGCTGGGCTTTGCCCTGCTCTACTTCGTCTTCTACAATGCCCTCTTCTTTGGGCGAGGGTACACCTGGTCGCTCTCGGCCTTCAACTCAGAGGCCCAGATTCAGGCCTTCTTCAACCAACGATTGCTGGACGCGGCGGTCTCGTTCATCGTGGCGGGGCTTCTGCTGGCCTTCGTCTCCTGGAAGCGGCCCCTCCTGCAGACCCTGGAGCGGATGGTGACCTTTGCCTTCTTCGTGGGCTATTTCCTCCTCTTGCAGGTGGACCTGTTCTACTGGCTCTACAACATCCGCTTCGCCTGGGCCCTCCCGGACCTGAAACTGGGGTTCAAGTATTATATGGACCTCCTGCAGATGGTGCCGACGGGGCTTCTGGGGGTGATCCTGGCGCCGGTGGGGGTGCTCATCGGCTGGGGGATGCAGCGGTGGCGGAAAAAGAAAGTGGCGCAGGGTTAATCTTGCGCCGCTGTGGCCCGTAGGGGATTCGAACCCCTGTTTCCGGCTTGAGAGGCCAGCGTCCTGGTCCACTAGACGAACGGGCCGTGCGGGCTGTATTCTACCAGCGGAGGGGAATTTTGTCAACCTCAGGCGCCCCGAGGGGGTGTGTCCCCAGATCGTTGGGCTTGGCA
>CALDFY010000217.1 GCA_937942115.1 uncultured Anaerolineae bacterium
GACTACGGAGCCCCCTCAAAAATCTCCCTTGCCGCCTCCAGCAACTCCCGGCGGCGCTCCGGAGGGACCTCTTTGGCCTGCAGGTACCGCTCCAGCAGTTGCGGCGGGGTCAACTCCTCCGGGCGGAGAGTGCCCAGGCGCAGGCGGGCCGGGCGCTCCACCTCCCGGTTGATACTGGCGATAAAGGCCGCCCCCGCCAGCAGGGGACGGACGTCCGCGTCCCGGACCAGGCGCTCCTGCTCCGGGCGCAGTTTGACCTCCACGCGCACCACCGCATCCCGCAGGTCGTGGGCGGCGACGGCCCGCGAGAGCGCCCCCAGCGGGTCCGCCTCCGCTCGCAGGTCGGCCCGGACGGTCACAAACCGGCGGGCGGCCACCTCCACGAACTGCCAGGTCGTCTCCCCGCGCCGCAGGTGCACCCAGCAGAAGCCCTTCGGCTCCCGCTCCTCGCCGAAATCTATCCGCTCCAGACTGCCGGCATAGACCACCGGCGGATACCCGTTCCCGTTGAGGCTCTGGTGCTTGTGGATGTGGCCCAGCGCGACGTAATCCCACACGGGGTCGGCCAGGGCGGAGAGAAGCACCACCGTATCCCGTCCGATCATCACCCCGCGCTCGGAGCCGTAGGTCGCGCCGGAGACGCTGAGATGGGCCGCCAGGACGGCGGGAATGGTCGGGTCCACTTTGCCCGCCAGGGCCTGGATGTTCTCGGTGACAATACGCCGCAGCGCCTCGTCCAGCTGCTCCAGCGAAAGCCCCCGGAACTCCTCATGGGCCAGCAGCCGCTGGCGCACCGGGAAGGGGACGACAGCCACCTGCACCGGGCCGCGCCGGGTGGGAATCCGCAGGAGGTCTTCCTCCCGGCCCACATAGACATTGGGGACGGCCAGGGTGTGGAAGATGTCCACGCTGGAGGCCCGCTGGGGCATCGCCGGAAGGTCGTGGTTGCCCACCAGGAGGACGACCGGGACGCCCGCATCGGCCAGCCGTTTGACCCGCCGGGCAAAGGCCCGCTGGTAGGTGGGGTTCGGGTCGCGGGTCTTGTAGGCGTCGCCGGCGAAAAGGACCAGGTCGGCCTCATGGTTCAGGGCGTACTCCACCACCTCGTCCAGCCGGTCCAGAAAATCCCGCACCCGGCTGTTGACGCCGGTCTCCGGGTCCAGACGCCCGTAGTTCTCAATGCCGATGTGCAGGTCGGCAAAGTGGAGAAGACGGATGGGCTCCATTACTCCGTACTCCGTATTTCGTCTTTCTGCAGTTTACGCAGGCCGTTCTCCACGATGCGCAGGGTGCGATGGAGTTCCTCCTCCAATTGACAGAGGACGCCGAAGACGTACTCGTCGGCCTCCCGGCGAAGGGTGGCGGCTTCCCGTTCAGCCTGCTCGCGGATGGCAGCGGCCCGGGCCTCGGCGGCGCGGACGATGGCATGCTCGGCGGTCAGTTCTGCGGCCCGCTGCTCGGCCTCCCGGACCCGTCGCTCCGCCTCTTCGCGCGCCTGGGCCAGGATGCGCTCCCGCTCCTGGTTCACCCGCTGGGCGCGGCGCACCTCTTCGGGAATGGAGATGCGCATCTGCTCCACCAGCGCCAGAAGCCGCTTCTCGTCCAC
The DNA here is from genome assembly GCA_937942115.1 of uncultured Anaerolineae bacterium. Taxonomy (GTDB): domain Bacteria; phylum Chloroflexota; class Anaerolineae; order B4-G1; family DUEL01; genus SpSt-77. Next base: position 1,607 of record CALDFY010000217.1, read on the forward strand.
CAGACGAAGGGACGAAAAGGGCAACCGGCGACTCTTTCTCACCGTCTCTTCCAGCCGGTCTACCAGGTGCAGGATGTCCATACTCCACCTCGCGCTGATTTTGACCCCGGACCACTGACGATAGACCACAGACCCCTGTCCATCGTCCATCGTCTATGGTCGGTGGTCAGTCTCTCAGCGAGACCATGGGGACGGGGCCCCGTTGCTGCTCCAGTTCGGCGCGCTTGTGGGCCAGCGCGGCGACCACGTTGGGCGGAGCCATCTGGGTCACGTCGCCGCCCAGGAGGGCTACCTCCTTCAGGATACTGGAACTGAGGAACGCGTGCTCCTGCCGGGTCATCAGACAGACGAACTCTACCTCCGGAGCCAGTTGGCGGTTGGTCAGGGACATCTGATACTCCCATTCAAAGTCGCTGACCACCCGCAGGCCCCGGACGATGACTTTGGCGCCGATGCGGCGGGCAAATTCCGCCGTCAGTTCGCCGTACGGAAGGACCTGGATGTTCGGCACCCCCCTCAGGGCCTCCCGGGCCAGTTCTATCCGCTCCTCCAGCGAGAAGAGGAGGCTTTTGGACGGACGGTCGTAAACGCCCACGACCAAGTCGTCAAAGATGGCGGCGGCGCGGATGGCGATGTCCATGTGACCGAAGTGGATGGGGTCGAAGGTGCCGGGGTAGAGCGCACGACACATCGGGTTTCTCCTTTGTTCACCCATGGGATTTTTCAACTGACCTCTCCTTCTCCGGAGGCCCAGAGGTCCGCTACCCGGCGGGCCAGCAGACGGTGCTCCGGCTGTTCCAGCGACGGGTCGGCCTCCAGGAAGCGCGCGGCGGCCTCCCGCACCCGCTCCAGGAGCCGCAGGTCGGCGATGGAGGCCATTTTCAGGTCGGGCAGCCCGGATTGACGGGTACCCAGAAACTCCCCCGGTCCCCGCAGTTCCAGGTCCTTCTGGGCCAGGACGAAGCCGTCGGTGGTAGCCTCTACGGCCCGCAGCCGCTCCTCCGCCTCCGGGGAGGCCGATTCGGCCACCAGCAGGCAGTAGGAGGGATGCTCCCCCCGACCGACCCGGCCCCGGAACTGGTGGAGTTGGGCCAACCCGAACCGTTCGGCCCCCTCCACCAGCATCACCGTGGCGTTGGGGACATCAATCCCGACCTCCACCACCGACGTTGCCACCAGGATGTCCAGTTCTCCCCGCGCGAAGGCGCTCATGACGGCATCCTTCTCCTCACCCTTCATCCGCCCGTGCAGGAGGCCCAGGCGCAGGTCGGGGAAAACCTCCCGCTTCAGCCGCTCGTACTCCTCCACGGCGGCCTTCGCCTCAATTTTCTCCGATTCCTCCACCAGCGGGCAGATGATGAAGGCCTGACGCCCTTTGGCGACCTGGCTGCGGACGAAGGCGTAGGCCCGCTCCCGCTCCCGGGGCATGATGACGCGGGTGGTGATGGGCTGGCGGCCCGGCGGCATCTCGTCTATGACCGAGACGTCCAGGTGGCCCCAGAGGGTCAACTGGAGGGAGCGGGGGATGGGCGTGGCCGTCATCACCAGCAGGTGGGGATTGTAGCCCTTCTGCCGCAGCGCCGCGCGCTGGCGGACCCCGAAGCGGTGCTGCTCATCAATGACCACCAGGGCCAGATTGCGGAAGGTGACGGACTCCTGGATGAGGGCATGGGTGCCCACGGCGACGTCTATAGAGCCGTCGGCCAGGCCGGCGTAGATGGCCTCCCGCTCCGCGCCGGTCACGCTACCGGTGAGCAGGCGGACCTGGATGGGCTTCCCGGGGAAGCGGGCAAAGAGAGCGGAGAGGGTCCGGTAGTGCTGTTCGGCCAGAATCTCCGTGGGGGCCATAAGGGCCGCCTGGGCGCCTGCGGCTACCGCCAGAGCCATGGCCACCGCTGCCACCACCGTCTTGCCGGAGCCGACGTCGCCCTGGAGGAGCCGGTTCATCGGGTAGGAGGAAGCCATATCGGAGACGATGTGCCCCAGCGCCCGCCGCTGCGCGCCCGTCAGCGGGAAGGGCAGGCTCTGCAGGAGCGCCTCCAGCGTGGCCGGGTCCACCGGCAGTGGCTGCCCGGGGACGGAGCGCCAGACGTACCGCTGGCGCAGGACGCCCAACTGAAAGATAAAGAGTTCGTCAAAGGCCAGCCGGTAGCGGGCCTTCTCCAGCGCGGAATGGCTATCCGGGAAATGGGCCTGCCGCAGCGCGGTACTCAGGTCCACCAGACCGTACTCCTCCCGCAGCGATGGCGGCAGGTGGTCGGGCAGGCGCGGCGCCCAGTACTCCACCGTCCGATGGACCATCTGCCGGAGCCATTTGGCGCTGATGCCCTCGGTGAGCGGATACACCGGCACCAGTCGCCCGGTGTGGAGGAGTTCCGGCTGAAGGGGCTCCCACTCCGGGGAGGTGAAGCAGAGGTGGCCCAGGTACTCATCCACCCGTCCGCTGATCACGATTTGTTGTCCGGGCCGGATGCGCTCGCTCAGAAAGGGCTGGTTGAACCAGGTCGCCTCAATGAAGCCGGTCCCGTCGGTGAGGATGGCCTTGAAAATGGGCATCCCCCCGCGACTTTCCCGCGTCCCGGCCTCCCAGACGCGGGCGATAATGGTGACCTCCTCGCCGTACTCCAGCCGATTGATGGGTTTGAGGCTGGAATAGTCATCGTAGCGGCGGGGGAAGAAGTAGAGGACGTCCCGGATGGTCCGCAGGCCCAGGCGCGCCAGCCGCTCGGCCTGTTTGGCCCCCACGCCTCGGATGGCGGTGAGGGGAGCCTTGAGGCCCGGGGGCTCCTCGGTGGGAACGGGCCGAGGGCGCGGCGGAGGGGGCGCGACCGCGCCGGGCCGGACCGGTGGGGCCAAAGGCGCCACGGGTGCAGGCGCCGGCCCGGCGGAAGCGGCCATCGGCGCGCCGACCGGCGGCGACCCGGGCGGTTGGACGGCCGGTCCCACCGTCACCAGGCCGGGAAACTCCTCCACCGGCATGCCTTGAGGACCCGCCTCCAGCAACCGGAGCAATTCCTCCAGGGCCTGCGGCCGCTCCTGAGGAGGACGGGCGCTGTAATCCCGAAGCCTGCGGGCAATTTCGCCCACCCACGCGGTCGCCTCGGGGCCAAAATCCCGGCCGGCCTCCCGCAACCAGGTATCCGCAAAACGGGCCAGACCGCCGATGACGGCCCGGTCCCGGCATTCGTGGTCCTTTTTCTCCAGGAGCAGGATGTTTCTCAGGGTATCAACCGGTGTCGGCATACGGACGCTCTCAACGACTCAGAATCACTGCCACCCCCAGCGCGGCCGGGCCGATATGGGTGCCGATGACCGGCCCGATTTCGCTGACGGGGACTTCCATATCCGGGAAGAGGGCCTGAACGCGGGCGTGGAAGAGCTCCCCATCGGGCGCGCAGGAGTGGACCACCGCCAGCCGCTCCAGCGGGCCCCATTTTGTCAGCCGCTCCAGCAACTCCTCCATCGCCCGGCGGCGGGTGCGCACCTGTCCCACCAGAATCGCCTCCCCCTGGCGGAACTCAATCAGCGGCTTGATGTCCAGCAACCGGGCGGCGAACCCTTTTGCCCACGAGACCCGTCCGCTGTGGACCAGATACTTGACCGTATCCAGCACGGCCAGGAGACGGATGCGCGGCCGGATGTCCTCCAGCATAGCCAGGATTTCCTCCGCGCTGGCCCCCTGGGCGGCCGCCTCGGCGGCCATAATAACCTGCCAGCCGATGCCCATGGCCAGTTGCTGGGAGTCCACAAAATGGACTTTCAGTTCCGGCACCTCCCGCGCGCCCAGTTCGGCGACGGAGATCATACTGCTGAGCGCGCCCGCCAGCAGTATGGCGATCACCTCGTCGGCCTGTCCGACCAGGCTCCGGAATGCGGCTGCAAACTCATACGCCGACGGTACGGCGGTGGTGGGGATTTTCGTCAGCGAGGGCAGCCGCCGGTAGAACTCCTCGCGAGTAATCTGCTCCCCGTCCCGCAGGCTCTGACCCTCCATCTGGATGTATGCCGGAACGACGGTGATGTTCAGTTGACGGGCCAGTTCGGGCGGTACGTCGGACGTGCTATCGGTGAGAATGCGAATCCGAGAGGCCATCTGCACCCAGTTCCTCCAATATCTTCTCTACCCCTGCCCTGAGTAACAGCAAGTCCTCCGTTGCCGTCAGCCACACCTGACCAATATCCACTCTACAGTAGGGATGGTTCATAATGGGTGACACTTTTTGCCGGCGGACTTCCTGCCCTCACCCCTCCCTATCCTTCCCCTCTCCCGCAAGCGGGAGAGGGGAGGGGGTCAGGGCATAGGCGTTAACTTAAGGCTGGCTTCGGCTCTCCGCTTCCCGCTGCCTCGGGCGCCGATGGGAAATCGGCCTCCCCCGGGGGCAACCGCAAGGGTTGCCCCTACGCTTTGCGCCGGGCGTCAACCTGCGTTGACGCCCTTCTCCGGAGGTCGGCGAAGGCCGACCTTGTTGCGAACGAAGTGAAGCAACTCGGCCGAAGGCCCAAAGAGGCTGGCTTCAGTCAGCGCCCGAAGCGGCGACCCAACTGGCGCAGCCCCTTAAGTTAACGCTTATGGGGGGCCAGGGGGAGGGGTGAGGCGAATCACCTGGCAGGCGATAAAACAGACATCTGGAATTTTTAATGCCTTCCAAAAGTGTCCACGATTTCGTTCAGAGAATGAACCGCCCCGTCTGAACGGCCTGGAAAGGCCGTCCTACAGGTAACGATAGCCAGCCGGAGATGTTCTCAGACCGCCTCCTCCAATGCGTCTACCAGCAGGTCAATCTCCTCGCGCGGGTTCATCTCCGTCACACAGACCAGCATATGGTTCTGGAGATGGGGGTAATCCCGCCCCAGGTCGTACCCCCCGATGATGCCCCATTCGTCCAGCAGATAGTCGTTGATCTCTTTGACCGGCTTCGGGCAGCGGACGACGAACTCCTTGAAGAAGGGCTTCTCCCGCAGGACGGTGTACCCGTCCAGTTGGTCAATCCGGTCGGCGGCGTAGTGGGCCTTGTGGTAACAGAGTTCCGCCACCCGGCGCATCCCGCAATGGCCCAGCGCGGCCATGTAGACCGCCGCCGCCAGCGCGACCAGTCCCTGGTTGGTGCAGATGTTGGAGGTGGCTTTTTCTCGCCGGATGTGCTGTTCCCGGGTGGAGAGGGTAAGGACAAAGCCCCGCTTCCCCTCGGTGTCCACCGTCTGCCCGACCAGGCGCCCGGCCATGCGGCGGACGTATTCCATGCGGGTGGCGAAGAAGCCCAGGTACGGGCCGCCGAAGTTGAGACCGGCTCCCATACTTTGTCCTTCGCCGACAACGATGTCGGCGCCGAAGGCGCCCGGCGGCTTCAGCATCCCCAGCGCGATGGGGTCCGCCGCCACCACCAGCAGGGCCCCGACCCGGTGGGCCGCCTCCGCGTACGGGGTCAGGTCCTCAATCCGTCCCAGGAAATCCGGGTACTGGACGATGAGGCAGGCCGTCTCCTTGTCCACCAGGTCGGTGACGGGCTGGGAGCCGTCGTCTCCCACGATGTTCAGTCCCATGCCCTGGGTGTAGGTGCGGACGACGGCGCGGTATTCGGGGTGAAGCCAGGGGGAGAGGACGACTTTGCGCCGCTTCAGGCGGTGGACGTTGATGGCGGTGATGACAGCCTCAGCGGTGGCGGTGGCGCCGTCGTAGTGGGACGCGTTGGAGACCTCCATGCCGGTCAATTCGCAGATCATCGTCTGGTACTCAAAGATGGCCTGGAGGGTCCCCTGGCTGATTTCCGGCTGATAGGGGGTGTAGGCAGTGTAGAACTCGCCCCGGCGCAGGACAGCGTCTACCACGGCGGGGACGTAGTGACGGTAGGCGCCTGCGCCCAGGAAGCAGGGGCCGTCGGCGGTGGTGAAATTGGCGGAGGCGAGCGCCTCCAATTCCCGGCGCACCTCCATTTCCGAGAGGGCCGGCGGGAGGTCCAGGTCGGGGAACCGCACCCGCTCCGGGACGTCCCGAAACAACTCCTCTACCGATTGGACGCCGATGGCATCCAGCATCACCTGGCGGTCTTCGTCAGAGTGGGGAACAAAGGTGAAAGGCATAGGGACCTCCGGGAAGGGATTAGAGTAGGTTTTCTTTCTCTAAAAACTGCTGGACTTCCAGTTCTCGCCGCAACGTGTTGATGCCATCTATGGCCATATCCCATTCATGGTAATCGGTTTCAACTTCAAAAGAGTAACCCAGTTTTTTCACCATTTCGTTCCGTTCAAATTCCTCAAAAGTCACTCCGTACTTTCTCCGGTAGAACCGGTCTATCCATTCATAGCGGGCCAGGCGGCGCCGGATTTCATTTTCCAGCACCCGACTTAACTTTGTTTCCAGTCGGTCGCCCGCCTCCAGATGATCAATAATCCGCGCTAACCGTTCGGAAACGGTAAAGGTGGACATCGTTGCATCCTCAATAAGTGATCTCCAGCAACCCCTCGGCGATCTGGCGCAGGGCGTTGGCGGGCATCTCCGCCAGTTTCATCGCCACCTCCAGGTTACTCGTCCGATGTTCGTGGCAGGCGGCGAATGCGGATATAGCCCGGCTGCACAATGACAAAAGCGTTATAGAGATTCTCGCCCTGTTCTTGGACAAGGCGCTGGACTGCCTGGACCAGGGTTTTCCTGAGATTTCCCGGAAAGCGAATCAGAATAACACCTGCACCGTCAGCGTGGCTAGCGAAGACCAGCCAGCCAAAGTCTTTGTCCTCTGTGATCAGAACCCGTTTCTCGTGGTGGGCTCTTGCTATCACTTCGTGGTCGGTAGATTGGCGGCTCAGCTCACTGACAGCAACAACGTCGTAGCCATCCGCCCTCAGTGCACGGACGACAGCGAAGTCGCAGCTCTCGTCAGCCAGAAAACGAAGAGCGGGGGTCATCCCGTGGCTTGAAGCACAAGCGTTTCCATCGCCAGGGAACTGGCGGCGTAGGCCAGGGCGGCCCGAATGTCTGCAATGGTCAACCGGGGATAGGCGTCCAACAGGTCATCTTCCGTCGCCCCTTCGCTCAATTTCCGCACGATTAATTCTACCGGAATTCGGGTCCCCCGGATGACCGGTTTGCCCATCATGACATCCGGGTTGATTTCAATGCGGTCCATAAAAGACATAGGGTCACCTCCCAACTTACGGCATCCTAATACGTAATCTCCAGCAACCCCTCGGCGATCTGGCGCAGGGCGTTGGCGGGCATCTCCGCCAATTTCATTGCCACCTCCAGGTAACTCCGGTTGATGGGGCGGGAGACGAATTCCTGAATTTCCGGCGGAAGTTGCCGGAACACGCGGAAGGCCCGCTGTTCGGCTTCCCATTTCCCGATCAGGCCCGATGAATCCAGGAAGTACTCTATCGGCCGGTTCAGCGCTCGGGCCAGTATCTCCAGTTCTGCTATCGGGATGGGTTGCTCTCCCTGTTCATAGGCTGTAATGCGGCGAACAGAACATCCCAGCAGTTGGGCCAGGTCTTTGCGGCTCTTGCCGACTTCTTTGCGCGCTTGTTGCAACAGTGTCCCAATCACACGATGACGGACGGCCAGAATTTCCTGCACCGGCGGTGCAGACTCTTCGCTCAGCAGTTGGGCATTGGAGTCCCAGAAGTGCTGGACCGGCACATCCAGAAAGAAGGCCAGGGCTTCCAATTCGGGCAGCGATACCGGTTTTCGCCCCTCTTCGTAGGCCGTGATGGTGCTGACCGGGACGCCCAGCCAGTTCGCGCACTCCTGCTTGGTACGGCCCGCTCGCACCCGTGCGTCCCGCAAAAGGACGCCGATCATCCGGTTTCGCAGAGCAGTGGCCTCTTTATCCATTCGTCTCCCCTACCCGTTTGAGGGTCGCATCTGCTCAAAAGTTTCGGCCTCCCCCTCCCTCTAACCCCTCCCCTCTCTTGACCAAAGTCAGGAGAGGGGAGGGGGTGCCGCCGGAGGCGGCGGGGGTGGGGTGAGGAGGGCTGAGTGGCTACGGTAATTATAACACAAAGTGATTTGACCACAAAACGAGGATGCGGTATACTTGGGGACGTTCTGCATGCGGGGGGGTAGCAGAGTGCCGCTCCGGGGAGTATTTCCTGTGCGGTTACGGTGTCTACTCACCGCAGAGGCAGGAGTATTTTAGACTTGAGGAGGTGTCCGAATGAGTGGCCGATTCCCTGGATGGGGGCGTGTGGCGGTTCTGCGAACACGACCGGAGACGGTCCTGGAGGATTACGCGCGGCTGATGGAACTGGCCGGCTTCCGGGAAGCCCTGCCGCCGGATAAGGAGACCATCCTGAAAATCAACATTTCCTGGCAGACCTGGTACCCGGCCTGCTCTACTGCCCCCTGGCAATTGGAAGGGGTTGTCCGGGCGCTCCTGGCAGCGGGATACCGCGACCTCATCGCGGCCCAGAACAACACCGTCGTGGTGGATGCCTACGTGGGGGAACGGAACAACAAGCACCTCTACGTGGTCCAGAAGTACGGCCTGCGGAACGTTCACCTCTACGAACCCCAGTATCGCTGGGTGCGCTACGAGCCCAAGCGGCCGTTTCTGGTGCTGGACCAGGTCTACCCGGAGGGGGTGTACATCCCGGAGATTCTCATTGGGCGGAATATCATCCAACTTCCGACGGTAAAGACCCATGTATTCACGACGATTACCGGCGCCATGAAGAACGCCTTCGGCGGGCTTCTGGGGACCAAGCGGCACTGGACGCACTCCGTCATCCACGAGACGCTGGTGGACCTGCTGATGATCCAGCAGGACATTCATCCGGGCCTCTTCGCGGTAATGGACGGGACCTTTGCTGGAGACGGGCCCGGGCCGAGGGCGATGCGCTGGCACGAGAAAGACGTCATCCTGGCTTCCGCCGATCAGGTCGCCATAGATGCGGTTTCGGCCCACATGCAGGGGTTTGACCCTCTCTCCATCCCGTTTATCCGTATCGCGCATGAGATGGGGTTGGGCGTAGGTGACCCGCGCCAGATAGAGATTGTCGGTGAAGACCCGGAGTGGGTGCTTTCCCAGAACTGGGGCTTTATTCAGGAGGACACCTTTGCCAGCCGGGGGCAGAAGATGATTTACCACGGCCCCCTTAAGCCGTTTGAGAAACTGCTCCTGCGTACTCCGCTGGTCCCCTGGTCCTACTTCGCCTCCAATTTCTATCACAACGTGTACTGGTACCCCTTTGTAGGGCGCAAGCGGGTGGAGGCGGCGTTGCAGACGAAGTGGGGGCGATTGTTTACGGAGTACGGAGCGGAGGCGGGGTGTAGGGGCGTGGTGATGCCAGGGATGGAGCCGCGGGCGGTGATGACGGCGGCCATCGGGCTCTCGTTGCTGACGGCGGGGATTGCGGCCGGGGTCTGGTGGCTGAGTCGGAAGCGGAGATAACGGCGCATTTCTCACCCCCGGCCCCTCTCCTGACCAGAGGTCAGGAGAGAGGAGGGGGCAGGGGGTAGGGTAAGGCTGTAGGGGCAACCCTTGCGGTTGCCCCCTTGCGGTTGCCCCCTTGCGGTTGCCCCGAAAATTTACCGGAGAAAATCCTTCAGCCGACGGGCGTGCGCCGGGTGGCGGAGGCGGCTCAGGGCCTGGGCCTCTATCTGCCGCACCCGCTCGCGCGTCACCCCCAGTTTCTTTCCCACCTCTTCCAGCGTGTACGTCTCCCCGTCCACCAGCCCGTAGCGGAGTTGCAGGACCCGTACTTCCCGGGGCGGCAGTTCCTGCAGAATTTCCATAATCACGTCTCGCAACATAGAAGCGCTGACCGCCTCTACGGGTACGACGGCCCCTTCGTCCTCAATGAAATCTCCCAGCGCGCTCTCTTCTTCATCGTCCGTCGGCATATCCAGGCTGAGCGGACGGCGGGCAAAGGTGATCATCTGCTCCGCTTTCTGGGTGGGGATGTCCATCGCCTGGGCCAACTCCTCGCTGCTGGGCTCCCGCCCCAGTTCCTGCGTCAGCCGGTGGGAGACCCGCATCAGCCGGTTGATTTGGTCGCCCATGTGGACGGGGACGCGGATGGTGCGGGACTGGTCGGCGATGGCCCGGGTGACCGCCTGGCGGATCCACCACGTCGCATAGGTGGAGAATTTGTGCCCGAGACGGTAATTGAATTTGTTGGCCGCGCGGATCAAGCCAATGTTCCCCTCCTGGATGAGGTCCAGAAAGGAGACCCCCCGGCCGATGTACTTTTTGGCGACCGAGATGACCAGGCGGGCATTGGCGCGGATCAGGTGGTCCCGGGCCGCCAGGCCGTCCTCTACCAGGGCCTGGAGTTCCCGGCGCCGCTCCGGGTCCAGCCCGTCCTTCCGGAGTTCCTTCTCCGCCAGTCGTCCCCGCTCCATCCGCTTGGCCAGTTCTATCTCTTCCTCCTGGGTCAGCAGCGGGACCTGTCCGATCTCTTTCAGGTACAGGCCGATGGTATCATCTATCTCTACGGCGCGGAAATAGGTCTCTTCGTCCGCCGCGAGGACGCCTTCCCGTTCCAGTTCCTCCTCTTCCTCTTCCAGTTCCGCTTCCTCTGGAACCTCCAGGCCCAGTTCTTCAGGCTCGCCGACGGGGATCCCCGCGCTCATCAGAAGAGCGAAGATTTCTTCTAACTGGTCCAGGTTCTCCTCGGCCTCTGGAAAAACGTTCAGGATGTCATCAAAGGTGACATAGCCCTGAGCGCGGCCGAGGGCCAGGAGGTGGTCCACGCCGCTTTCCTCCGGCTCGGGAGCCCCTGTAGACTCTTCTTCCAGCAGGATTTCTTCTTCGTCCATCATCTTTCAGCCCGTTATCAATATACACCAGATTCCAGCAGAATGCAAAAGGCAAGAGGCGAGAAGCAAGAAGCAAGAAGCAAGATGCAAGATGCAAGATACGGGATGCGCTCTCTGCGGCAACGGTTTAGTGGGCTGGCAAATGCAGGCGCAGGCCGGAAGCGTTAGCGGCCTGAACGATTTCGTCTCCCAGGCCCGCCTCCAGCCGCTCCAGTGTGTTTCTCACCTGGTCTGCGGGCACCATCAGCAGAACGTATTCCAGTGCCCGCTGGAGCAGGTCCTGGCACGCTTCCACTGCGCCGGGACGGTTTAATTCCAGTGCCTCCTGGCAAGCACTCCAATCTGAGAACAGTTGGGCGAATCGCTGCCCGAGTTCCTCCCCGCCAAAGCGAGCGCACAACAGGGCAAATGCGCTGAAGACCGCCTGACGGTATGCATTTGCCAATTCCGCCGGCGAGGATGTCCGAGCCGTGCCGCGCACCGCCTGGGCCAGCAGGACCTCCAGCGGGGGCCTCTCTTCAGGCTGGATGTCCAGGCGGGCCTCCCAGGGACTCAGCAACCAGTAGATCTCGGAACGGGGGTCTTTTTCCGCCAGGGCCTGCAAAGCGTAAAATTGTCCGGCCAGCACGATTTTTCTCGGACGGCTGTACCCTTGAGTTTGTACCTCCTGCAGGATTTGTCCGTCCAGGTTTGTGGGTAGCCCCAGAATAGCCCCCACGAACTCTCCGGTGAATTGTCCGATGAACGGTAAATCCGATAGGAAAGCCAGGTACCCAGCGCGGCCAGAACAAGTGGATAGAGGTTGGTGATGAGTCTGGCGGTCTGTCCAGGGAACAGTGCGAACACGGCGGCAGCGCTGAGCAGCACCGCAACGCCGAAAACAGCGGCGCGGACACCGATGGAGCGGTTGTTCGTGTTTGCCATCTTTACCCTCCTGGCTTCATCTGGCGGTTCCGACGGGGTGCCTGTGGGGGATGGTAGGGCATCGGGATGAACTCCACTCCGGGCCGTTGCTGGGAAGTTTGCGGGTAGAGGTCCATCAGGTCGTAGATTTCCCGGGGCATCTCGTCACTGACCGGGAGGCCCAGGGCTCTGGCCTGTTCGTAGTCAATGGGATAATCATGGGTCCACCGCCCCTCGCTGAGCGCGCGGGCGACTTCCTGGGCTTGCTCTTCCGGCATTTTATCCCGAATCAGCGCGTAGACCGTCTCATAAACCTGATGAATGGCCTTGCGAGCCACATCCCCCATAATCAGTGTGTGGTCGTCCCGGTTGGGGTTGGGCTGTTCCAGCGCCTTGAGAATGGACGCGGCTGGGTAGTAACTTCCCTGAGGGCCACCCAGTTGGGGGTCCACCGGCCCCAGAACAGCGTTGGGATCCATCACAATTCGGTCAGCCGCGAGGGCGATCAACGTGCCGCCGGAAAGGGCGTAGTGGGGGACGAAGACGGTGACTTCCCCAGGGTGTCGTTTCAGCGCACAGGCGATTTGTTCCGCCGCCAGGACCAACCCGCCGGGGGTGTGTAATACCAGGTCTATGGGCATTTCCGGTGGCGTCAGCCGGATGGCCCGCAGCACTCGCTCTGAGTCCTCAATGTCAATGTAGCGAGCGATGGGAAAACCCAACAGACTCATCGTCTCCTGGCGGTGAATCATAGTGATAACCCGGCTCTTGCGCCTGACCTCAATGGCGCGAATGGCCATCTGACGCCGGGTCAGAAGGAGTCGTTTTTGCAGCAGGGGAACGAACGCCTGCAACAGAATCAGCAGCCAAAGGATGGAAAGGACGTCGTTCATCTCGGGCCCCCTTTGGGTCTCAATACCGTTGCTCTGTGCGGTGATGCCCATAAATATACAACCATTATGATACTTGTCAACTCCGGCTGCCATGATGTCAAAGTTCTAACGCGCTGAAATACAATCAACACCTGATACCGGGAAGGAGGCCGCTTTTGCCTCTACCTCCCTTTCCTCCACCATCGTTATTGCTTTGGGGGAGGGGGGAGGGGGAAAGGCTGATAAGTGTAGGTTGTTCGCCGAAGGGGGGATTTGCCCTCACCCCTATCCCCAATCCCCCTTCCCCTCTCCCACCTGGGGGAGATTGCTTAAAAACAATAAACCACCAAGACGCAAAGGCACAAATGTTTTATTGCCCGCCAGGTCATTGCCCTCACCCCCTGGCTCCCTTTCCCCTTGGCCTGCGGCCAGGAGGGGGTCTCACCTCTCCCCCGCCGCCTTCACCTCACCCCCGGCCCCTCTCCTGACCCTTCGGTCAGGCGAGGGGAGGGGGATTCGGGGGGATTTTGGGGCGGCGAAGCCGCCGCCCCAAAATCCCCTCCATTTTCCCTCCCCTCTCCCGCTTGCGGAGAGGGGAGGGTAGGGGTGGGGTGAGGGAAAATCGCGGTGGACTACCCGAATAACTTTTCCAGTTGCAATATCTTGCGCTTTGCGCCCTGAGGAAGGAGTAACCATGACCCCAGGACAAACCAAACCGGTCCCTCGGGTGCTGGTCGTCGGCGCGGGGATCGCCGGAATGCAGGCATCGCTGGACATCGCCAACGCGGGCTATGAAGTGGTGCTGGTGGAGCGGTTGCCTTCTATCGGCGGCCGCATGGCCCAACTCTCGGAGACCTTCCCTACGCTGGATTGCTCCCAGTGCATCCTCACCCCCCGCACGGTGGAAGTTGGCCGCCACGAGAACATTCAGTTGTTCACCTATTCGGAAGTGGAGTCGGTGACCGGTGAGGCCGGGCGTTTCCAGGTCCGCATCCGCCGCCACGCGGCGTATGTGGACTGGGAGAAATGTACCGGATGCGGCCTGTGCCAGGAAAAGTGCCCGTCCAAAGTACCGGCGGAGTTTCAGCGGGGACTGGGTCCCCGAAAAGCCATATACACCCTCTCGCCGCAGGCCGTCCCCAATAAACCGGTCATAGACCGGGCATCCTGCATCTACTTTCAGAAGGGCCGCTGCCGGGCCTGCGAGAAGTTCTGCCCCACCGGCGCCATCGCCTACGACCAGACGGACACCTTCATAGAGACGGAGGTCGGCGCCATCATCCTGGCGACGGGCTACGACCTCTACCCGCTGGAGAACATGCCGGAATACGGCGGCGGCAAAATCCCGGACGTCATAGACGCGCTGGCCTTTGAGCGGTTGCTTTCGGCGTCCGGGCCCACGGCGGGCAAAGTCCTGCGCCCGTCCGACCGCCGCGAGCCGAAAGAGGTAGTCTTCATCCAGTGCGCCGGATCCCGGGAGCCGGCCCGCCACCTCCCCCACTGCTCCAAGATTTGCTGCATGTACAGTGCCAAGCACGCCGTCCTCTACCGCCACCGGGTCCACGACGGGCAGGCGTACATCTTCTACATTGACATCCGCTCGCCGGGCAAGGGGTACGACGAGTTCATCCAGCGCGCAATGGAGAAAGAGGACATCGTCTACCTGCGCGGGAAGGTCTCCCGGGTGTTTGCGGAGGACGGGCAGGTTGTCGTGCTGGGCGCGGACACCCTCTCCGGGCGACAGGTGCGCATCGCGGCGGACCTGGTGGTGGTGGCGCCGGCGCTGGTGCCCCGTCCCGAGACCCGCCGCCTGGCCGGGATGCTGGGGGTCACCGTGGACGATACCGGCTGGCTGACCGCTGCCAACGGCGACCTGCGCCCGATGGAGACGGAGCGGCCTGGCATCTTCCTGGCCGGCACCGCCGTCGGCCCGATGGACATCCCGGAGACCGTCGCCCATGCCAGCGCCGCCGCCGCGCGGGTGCTGGCAATGCTGCGGCGGGGGTGAGGTAGCGCAGGCCGCCCGGCCTCCTTCCTGTAGCGCAGGCCGCCCGGCCTGTAGATGCAGGCTGACAGCCTGCGCCACCGTAGCACAGGCCGCCAGGCCTGTATCCGCAAGCCGCCAGGCCTGTAGATGCAGGCTGACAGCCTGCGCCACCGTAGCGCAGACCGCCAGGCCTGTATCTGCAGGCTGACAGCCTGCGCCACCGTAGCGCAGACCGCCAGGCCTGTATCTGCAGGCTGACAGCCTGCACTACAGAAAAGTCAGTGCCATTGGGCTTTTAGCCCCTGGCGCAGGTATCGCAGGGTGAAGGGCAATGAGTCAAGAACAACC
>CALDFY010000218.1 GCA_937942115.1 uncultured Anaerolineae bacterium
TGCCGGAGAGTATCCAGCGTTCTTGCCGGGCGAAATAGAGAAAGCCGGCCAGGCCCAGCAGCAGGAGAGGGGAAAATTGTCCTGCTTTAAGCGCCTGAAGAGCCGGGCCGAAAAGGAAAGCCAATCCCCACGCCAGCAGACGGTTGTCTTTGGATCCCCCTCCGATCAGCCATATTCGGTCCGCGCTCCATGTCAGAGCAGATATTTGGACGAGGAACCAGAGAGCGCGGGCGAAAGGGTAAGGAAGTACCCCAAAAGGGGTGAACAGGAGCAGTGCCCAGGGAGGATTCCACATCCGCAGCGGGGCGGAGGCTTCCTCGGGGGAACGTCCGGCCATTCGCTCCAGGGCAAAAAGCGCTTCCGCATTGTAGGGGTCCTGCTGGGCAGCATTCAGCCGTCCAGCGGCCCAGTAAACGACAAAATCATCTCCTTGCAGGATGTCCGGCCGTGTCAGCCGCCAGGCCGCGAAGAAGAGCAGGCCTGCCACAGAGAGGAGCAGCAGCGGCCAGCGGAGCCAGCGGTAGAGGGAGAGAACGCGGCTATCTCGGGTCATCGCGTTCACCCTTTTGCAGGCGATGATACTGAACCCCGATCCAGCCCAGCAGGATGACCGTCAGGACGACCGGCAGGCGGATGCCCAGGCGGCCCCGGATGGCGAACTGTTCCAGCAAGAAGAGCACCGGCCAGGTCAGCAGGAACGCGGTCAGGGGACGGGTGGGACGGCCGCCGCGACGCAGGGCATTGTAGAAGAGCGCGACAGGGAGAGCGTAGATCAGACAGTCATGCTGATATTGATGGGGGCTCAGCAGGGCCCCCAGTAACAGAGTGAATGAAAACGGTAAATCAAAGAGAGGCCGTCCGGGTTCCCACCTCCGGCGCGCCCAGAAGATAGAGACGCCCAGGACGCCTGCCAGCAGGGCAATCCCGGTGATGGTCTGAATCAGAGGGGCACGTTCCACCCCCAGCCAGAGGGTCAAAGTGCCCTTGAGATTGATCATGACGGCCGGATATACGCCGTAGTGGTCAAAGTAACTTGCCGTGGCGGCCAGCCAGCGCAGGTAGTCGGGCCAGATAGAGGGGCCCAGAGCGGCCGCCGTCACCCCCACGATGACCAGTCCGGCAGCGCCGGCCCCGGCCAGTGCCCGCCAGCGGCGCGCAGCCAGGATGACCAGGGCGGGAAAGAGGGCGGCCTGGGGCTTCACCGCCGCCAGCGCCAGCCACACCCCGGCCTGGAGGTCTTTCCCCTGCCGGAGCGTCCGATAGAACTCCATCAGGCACCAGAGGATGAAGAGGGAGAGATGTCCATACAAGAACTGCAGGAACAGGGGGAGAAAGGCCAGGAACGCGCTGAAGAGCATCCAGCGCTCTGCCCGCTCCCATTCCGCGCTGATCAGCGCCAACCGCCGGATGACCCGGACCAGGATCACGGTCTGCATGGCGGTCCAGCACCAGAAGGCCGGGCCCAGCGGCAGCAGGGAGAACGGAGCCATTATCAGGGCGAGGTGAGGGGGATTGTTGAAAGGGAGGACGCCGTCGTAGAACATCCGTCCGGGCCCCAGGATGGCCTGCTGGACCCGGGCCTGGAGGCCCAGGTCGTAGAGTTGGGGCCCCAGCCCCTGGCGGACGATGGCTCCGCCGGTGTAGAAGTTGGTAAAATCGGCCTGCCAGAGGAGGCCGTCCACGGCCGCCCGGATGATCAGGCCCAGGTAGCCCAGGGCGATAGCCAGGTGGAAAGCCATTAGCCATCGGGAAACTCGGTGCATCCCTCTTGACTCCAGGACAGTCTTACCCGTTCGGCATGTCCTTCCGTTTCCAGAGAACCCATCCGATGAACCAGAGGTTGAACCCGAAAAGGATTTTGCCGGTTACCAGGCCATCTATACCAGCAATAGGGGGAAGCAGCCGAAGGGCTTCCAGAGTGATGTTAACAAAAGGCACCCAGGCCGGGAGCAAGGCCCAAAGGGGCAGAGCATACCGGGGGAGAGTGCGACGGGCTTCCAGCGCCAGGAGTGCGGGGAGCAAGACCATCGCAGTATGACCGTGGGCGTGCCCCAGGTGGCGGCAAGGGTAGCGGCCAGAATACCCCAGGTAAACTGCTCTCTCCTCTCTGCATCCCGGAGGTCTGCCGGCCACGCGACCCCTATAGCCGCGCCAACCGTCAGGAGGATTCCCAGCCCGGCAATCCCCCAGGCCAGCGGAGAGGGTAGGCGCACTGAAAGCAGAAGGCCAATGGATCGCCAGTTCATCATAGTCTCCGCTCCCACCACCTCTGGGGCCAAGCCAGGAACAGGAGGGGAGAAGCCCATCAGAATCCGAGCCCAGGCGGCCATCCCGGGGCCGTCCAGGAGGAATGACACAATCCCCAGAACGGCGACCCCCGCTCCCAGGCCAGCCAGAACCCCCCACTGCCGCGCCAGAACCAGCGCAGGAGCCAGCAGGACCATCGTCTGGGGTTTGAGCAGGAGACCGCCCGCCCAGAGACCGGCCCGGACTGGCGTCCCTGGGCCCATTCCCGCAGAAAGAGGCTCCCGCAGAGCATCAGCCAGAGGTTGCTCTGGCCCCACAGGAGGTTGGAGAAAACGGGAAAAGAGAGAAGCGCCAATAGCAGGACTTGTCTCCGGCTTGGCAGGGGGAGACTGCGCAACCAGGGATGCAGGACCGGCAGGGTACCGAAGAGGTTCAGCCCGGACCAGAGGACGAAGGCAGGGACAGGGCTCAGAAAGGTAAGAGGAGGGATAGGGAGGAGGAAGACCGGCAGGAAGACCATCGGAATCAGCACGCATTGCGCCTCCGATCCGGCCACCCGGCAGAGCGCTCTCTGGATGGGCATATGGCGCTCCAGGTCGTAAATATGGGGGAACCCCTCCTCTCGGGCAATGCGAGCGGCCGCGTACGGCGCGCGGAAGTCGGCACCGACGGTAGAAAAGAGCCCGGCAAAATGGACGGCCCCGGCCAGATACAAAATCTCCAGGACCATCAACGCAAATAAAGTCGGGGAGAGAAGGTTGAACCGCGTTCGCCTCATAGGGTTTCCATGCAGCAATACCTTCCCTTACGGCACCCACGCATGGAGAACATACAGCGCGGCCATCCACATCCATCCGGCGGCGGTAAGGGTCATCAGCAGGAGCCGCTGCCAGCGGTGACGGACCCCTGCCCCCAGCGGGAGGAAGACCGGGAACGCCAGCAGCAGATGGCGGGGGAGACCCATATACGGATGCAGCGGGCCGGTGTGGTAGGAAAAGGCCACCAGCGTGATCGCCGCCGTATACCAGCGCTCGCCCCCTCGGAGACGGCGCCAGGCCAGCGCCAGCAGAAGCAAAAAGAACCCCGCCAATGCCAGGTCGTACACCGTATCCATATCCCCCGTCCGGGCCAGGTGGACGATGGCCCGCCGCATCGCCTCCCAGGGCCAGAGGAATTGCTGGACGGGCACCACCCGGCTGGCGCTGGGTGAGACCAGGAGCGAGTAAATCAGCCCGTGGATAGAGGAGAAATCGGGAACGGCATCCCGCAGAATGAGAAGACGATACGCCGTCCAGAATCCATATCCCAGTGGCACCAGCAGAAGGGAGAGCCCATGCGCGGGGTGGAATTCATCCCGGCTGCGTCGCTGAGCCTCCCACAGTTCCCAGGCCAGTGGAAGTACCAGGAAAACCCCTTGCTGGCGGGTCAGTGCAGCCAGCCCTCCAGCGGCCCCGGCGGCCCACCATCGCCCCTCGCGGGCCCACACCAGCGCCAGCACCGCCCAGAGCAGGAAGAGCCCCTCCGGATAGGGAGCGAATAGGATCAAGGCCGCAGGGAACATGGCGAAGAGGAAGGTGCTGGTCGGTGCCCGGAAGGGCCCCACCTCCCGCTCCGCCAGCCGGTGGAAGGCCACCAGCAGCGCCAGCGCGGCCAGCGTGCTGACCGTCAGCAGAGCCAGCAACGGCGGAACTCCCAGGCGGGCCAGTGGGACTGCCAGCCAGGGGTAGAGGGGGTGGAACTGGGCGGTCCCGTCATCGGGGCGGTAGCCGGAGACGACAATGCGCTCATACCAGAGTGCGTCCCAGCGGGCCCACGGGGCCACCAGGAGCCGCTCCAGCCAGAGGGGGAGCGGCCGTGCCGGGGGCCAGAGGGGTATCCGCTGCTCCAGGACCGTGAGGGGGCGCAGCTCAGAAGCGAGGGCGGCGATGACGCTGGAGAAGACCCGCAGCCCGGCCCAGAGAGTCAGCGGGAAAGCGAAAAAGGTATCCTGCCGTCGTCCCAAGCGATTCCTCCGAAGTAGTAACTACCTACCCTGATGGCTGGGATGCCCCCTTCCGCCCGCCGCTGAAGCGGCAGGCTCAGATCCCAAAGCCCTGACGGGCTATCCGGAAGCCCCTGAAAGGGGCTTCGCATCGGAGCCAGGGGCTTTTCGCCCAATGGGGCGAACATTTGTCCCCACCCCCCTTTATCCCCCTTCCCCCATCGCGGCGCTTGGGGGAGGGGGGAAGGGCATAAGCGTTAACTTAAGGCTGGCTTCGGTTCTCCGCTTCCCGCCGCCTCGGGCGCCGATGGGAAATCGGCCTCCCTGGACGCTTCGCGCCGGGCGTCAACCTGCGTTGACGCCCTTCTCCGGAGGTCGGCGAAGGCCGACCTTGTTGCGAACGAAGTGAAGGGACCCGGCCGAAGGCCCAAAGAGGCTGGCTTCAGTCAGCGCTCGAGGCGGCGACTCAACTGGCGCAGCCCCTTAAGTTAACGCATATGGGGTTAGGGGGAGGGGTGAGGAGCGCCGCCGGAGCGCAGGCCGCCAGGCCGGTATCTCGCCTCAGGAGGTCTCTCATAGATGCCCATTTCAGGTATCCTGACCGTCTCCGCCTACATCGCCGCGCAGATGCTCTCCGACGTCCTCAGCCTGAAGATTGCCTGGGTCGTGGGCTTCAGCGTGGACGCCGGGACGTTCATCTACCCGTTTACCTTCACCTTGCGGGACCTGGTGCACAAGGTCCTGGGGCGGGCCGCCGCGCGGGTCATCATCGTCGCGGCCGGCGTCATCAATCTGGTGATGGCGGGCCTCTTCGCCTTCGCGGCCTGGCTCCCTCCCGACCCCACCTGGCCGCTCCAGCGGGAGTTCGCGGCCGTCCTCACCCCCGTCTGGCGGATTGTCGTCGCCTCCATCGTGGCCGAGGTCTTCAGCGAACTGACCGATACCGAAATCTATCACCTCTGGGTGACCCGGATCACCCGGCGGCTTCAGTGGATGCGCGTCCTGACCAGCAACGCCGTCAGCATCCCGCTGGATAGTCTCATCTTCTGCTGGGGCGCTTTTGGGGGACGGTTGCCCGTCGCCACGGTCTGGTCTATCTTCTGGGCCAACGTCCTCCTGAAGGGTGCAGTGACGCTCATCGGGCTGCCCACCATCTACCTGGTCCGGGAGCGGTCGGCCGGCAGTCCGGCCGTGCCCTGATGCCGCCCTGCCCCCACCAATTTACCCGTCTACCCATTACCAATTTACCGAAATAAAGGAGAAAAATGGAAGTCAACATTCTGTATCGTCCTTCTTACTCCCTGGGGGTCATCCGCCTGGGCCCGAACGAGGAGATTCGGGTGGAGAGCGGCGCAATGGTCAGTATGTCCCAGGGCGTGACCGTGGAGACGAAGGCGACAGGCGGCATCCTCAAGTCCCTGGCCCGCTCCGTCCTGGCGGGTGAGAGCTTCTTCCAGAACACCTTTCGCGCTCCGGCGGGCGGCGGTGAGGTGACCGTCGCACCGGCCCTCCCCGGCGACCTCTTCGTCCTGGAACTGCGCAACGAGAGCCTGATGGTGCAATCCGGCGCCTATGTGGCCTCGGAGGCGGGCATCAACCTGGATACCAAATGGGGTGGGGCGAAGACCTTTTTCGCCTCCGAGGGGCTGATCATGCTCCGGGCCTCCGGCACGGGCAAACTGCTCCTCTCCTCCTTTGGCGCCATCCACGAGGTCAACCTGGGGGCGGGGCAGACGTACACGGTGGATACCGGTCACTTGGTGGCTTTTACCGAAGGCATCGGCTTCAAGGTCCGTCGGGTGGGCGGGCTGAAGTCCACCATCTTCAGCGGCGAGGGGCTGGTGGTGGACCTGACCGGTCCGGGCCGCGTCCTTCTCCAGACCCGCTCCACGGATGCCTTTCTCTCGTGGCTGATCCCCAAACTGCCCAAGCGGAGCAGCGGCGATTAGGGGGACCGGGGGCGGGCGGCGGCCTTCGGCCGCCGCCCG